>QWHP01000237.1 GCA_021404985.1 Actinobacteria bacterium ATB1 | reverse complement strand
GGGGCAAACGGCACCATGCCGGCAGGTGACGCGCGGACCACTCCTTAGTCACGTCGGATGGGGCGGTCCTCCAAGGGGCCACCCAACTCGTCGAGCACACGGCGGAGGCGGTCCCGCCTCGCCTTGAGGTCCTGGCGGAACTCGTAGCTGTCGGTGTCCGCGATCTCGTAGCTGAGATCCCGGCACACGGAATCGAGGACGTCCCTCAGCAACTCGGCATCTTCGTCGCTCAGTGTCAGGTCCACGCAAGTTCCCCTCGGCGGTTCGACCGGGATCGGAATGCCCGGCAGGCTACCCGCCCGTCGACCGTCACATCGATCCATTGCGGAAACACCCTGTCACGTGGTCCTCGACCAGGCCGAAGCGCACGATGAGTACTGCAATGACGGTTATCCGGCATTCCGGCACCACTCGATGACGCGTGAAGACTGGCAAGCTGCCCTTTCCATCGCGGGGTGGAGGGGCCCCTCGTGTCCGTTTCAACGCCGATCAGCCCAGTGAGTACCCTTCTCCCCTTGCCCGACACAGGTTGACGGAGGTTCAAGGTGATTGGAGTGTTGGCTGCAGAGGGCGGCTGGCAGGAGTTCGAGCTCGGCGGAGCCGAGTGGTTCTGGCTCGTGTTCTCCGCGCTGACCGCTCTCGTGGCGATCGGCGTGGGATTCCTGCTGGTTAGGGGCGTTCTCGCGGCCGACCAGGGGACGCCGAAGATGATCGAGATCGCTGCCGACATCCAGGAGGGGGCGATAGCGTTTCTCCGTCGCCAGTTCCGGACGATCGGGATCATCCTCGTCCCGCTCGCCATCGTCGTCTTCTTCACGGCGACGGCAGTCCTCAAGCCGGACGGGTCCGAGGCGCTCAGCTTCGTACAGTCCGGTATCTTCCGGACACTGGCCTTCATCTCCGGCTGCGTCCTCTCGGGTCTCACGGGCTTCATCGGCATGAGCCTCGCCGTCCGCGGAAACGTCCGAACAGCCGCGGCCGCGCGCTCCGGCTCCCTGCCAGGCGCGCTCAAGGTCGCGTTCCGGACGGGTGGGGTGGCCGGCATGTTCACGGTCGGCCTTGGCCTCCTCGGCGCAACTGTCATCATCATGATCTTCCAGAACACCGCCTCTGCGATCCTCATCGGATTCGGTTTCGGCGGGTCGTTGATAGCGCTCTTCATGCGTGTCGGTGGCGGCATATTCACGAAGGCCGCGGACGTGGGCGCCGACCTCGTAGGGAAGGTCGAGGCAGGCATCCCCGAGGACGACCCCCGCAACCCGGCGACCATCGCCGACAACGTCGGCGACAACGTGGGCGACTGCGCAGGAATGGCCGCCGACCTCTTCGAGAGCTACGAGGTCACCCTCGTCGCGTCCATCATCCTCGGTGTCGCGGCATTCCAGTCCATCTACCCCAACGACCCGAAGATGTGGGCCGTCGGTCTCATCTTTCCCGTCATCGCACGTGCCGTGGGTGTCCTGGCTTCCATCGTCGGGGTCTTCATGGTGCGTGCGACGGAGAACGACAGGAGCGCGATGTCGCCGATCAACCGTGGTTTCGCGACAGCGGGCGTCCTCACGGTCATCGGGACCTTTCTCGTCGCCATGTTCTATGTCGGGAACGACGAAGGAACGGTCACGGCACCCGGTTTGAGGATGTTCGGCGCTGTCGTCATCGGCCTCGTTCTCGCCCAGGCTGTCAGCCGGCTCACCGAGTACTTCACCGGTACGCACCACGAACCGGTGCGTGAGATCGCCGAGTCCGCCAGGACGGGACCCGCTACAACGGTCCTCTCGGGCATCAGCTCGGGCTTGGAGTCGTCCGTCTATTCGGTCATCGCGATCGCGATAACGATCGGGATCGCCCTGTGGCTCGGGAGCGGTGACCTGATGTTCTCGCTCTACCTGATCGCCCTGGCAGGAATGGGCATGCTCGCCACTACGGGTGTCGTGGTGTCCGAGGACACCTTCGGCCCTGTCGCCGACAACGCTGCCGGAATCGCGGAGATGTCCGGCGAGTTCAAGGGCGAGCCCGAGCGCATCATGGTCGGACTGGACGCCGTCGGCAACACGACGAAGGCCGTGACCAAGGGCTTCGCCATCGGATCGGCGGTCATCGCCGCTGTCGCCCTCTTCTCCTCCTATGTGGAGACTATCGGCAAGGAGCTCCCGGAGCTCATGAAGGAAGGCATCGACGTCTTCGAGCAGGCTTTCACACAACTCAACGTCGCCGACCCCAAGACCTTCATCGGCCTCCTCATCGGCGGCGCAGTGCCCTTCCTCTTCTCCGCCCTCGCGATCCGCGCCGTCGGCAGGTCGGCGGGAGTGGTCGTCCAGGAGGTGCGCGACCAGTTCGCCGACGGCCAGATCATGGCGGGAACGAAACGTCCCGACTACGGCCCCGTCATCGACATCTGCACGGCGGCCTCGCTGCGCGAGCTCGCCACGCCGGCACTTCTCGCCGTCCTGACACCCGTCATAATCGGCTTCGGCGTCAACTACTTCGCACTCGGCGCCTTTCTCGCATCCGTGATCGTGAGCGGACAGCTCATGGCCGTCTTCCTCTCCAACTCGGGTGGGGCTTGGGACAACGCGAAGAAGTACATCGAGGACGGCCACGAGGGCGGCAAGGGCTCCGACGCCCACAAGGCCGCCGTCATCGGCGACACGGTGGGGGACCCTTTCAAGGACACCGCCGGTCCCGCCCTGAACCCGCTGATCAAGGTGATGAACCTGATCTCGCTCCTCATCCTCCCGGCCGTGATTGCGCTTCAGGACAACACGGCAGCACGTTACGTCATCGCCGGTATGTCGCTCGTGGTGCTCGTCGTGGCCGTCGCGTTCTCGAAGCGCAAGGCCCCCGCGATCGGTGGTTCGACCTCTGGTGGGTCAGCAGCAGAGGACACGGTCGTCGTCGCTGGTTGACACCATTCGACTCAGCCCGCGTCCAGTGGGCCGAGCTCACTCGACATGCGCCACGTCGTGACAACCGCCTTCGGGGGATCCCAGCCGGCCCTCTGTTGGGCTCGCAGCCCCACTCAGGACAGGCCGTCCGTCCGTCCCTCCCCGGAGAATCATCACGCGGCGAAGCACCATTGGCTGCTCGAGGAGCCAGCACTTTGTTGGCTCACATGCATCAAATCGAGTCCGGTCGACACAGTGCCTCAGCCTCGCGTGGACAGACGACTCGGCTCAAGTCCCGTCCCGAGGCAGCCGTGCGCAGCGCGACAGATCGCCCGGGCGATCTCACCCACGGGAAGGATCTCGGCGGCGGCACCGATCTCGGCTGCCTCCCGGGGCATCCCGTACACGACCGAGGTCTCCTCATCCTGAGCGATCGTGTGGGCACCACCCTCACGCATCTCGAGGAGACCTGCGGCCCCGTCCTGCCCCATGCCTGTGAGCAGCACGCCGACACACCTGGCACCCAGCACGGCCGCCATGCTCCCGAAGAGGACGTCGACGGAGGGCTTCTGGTGGTGGACGGGCGGGCCATCTCTCACGACCGCCTCGTAACCGGCGCGACCGGGCTCGACGACAAGGTGCCTGTCCCCGTGCGCAACGGCCACGGTGCCCGGGCGCAACTCGACCCGGAAGTCCACCTCGCGCACGGTGAGGTCGGTCAGGGAGTCGAGCCTCTCAGCGAAGGCGGCGGTGAACGAAGCGGGCATGTGCTGACAAACGACCATCGGGGGACATCGGCCCGGCATGGAGCGCAGGATCGTCTCTATTGCCGCCGTCCCGCCCGTCGAGGCCCCGATCGCGATCACGCACATCTCGAGGAGGGAATCCGGGATCTGGGTGGGGCCGGGGAACCCCTGCCTGGCCGGCTCGGTCGCTTCGGGCACCTGGTTCGGGCGCGAAGCTGCCCGGCGGACTGCCTGCACGAGACGTTCGTACACCGGTTCCTGCCAGTTCGAGTCCGATGCCTGCACTACCTCGATCACGGAACCCTCGAGCATGCGGTGGGGCGTGGAACCCGCGAATTCACGTGCCGATCCGAGCACGACCAACGGGACCGGCCGCGAAGCGAGAAGCTCCTCGAGGAACGTGGCGAACTCCGGGTCGAGCAGGTGCATGTCCAGCACGATGACGTCGGGATGTGCGCGGTTGACCAACTCGCGCGCCGAGCGCACGTCCGACCCGGCCCCGACCACGAGAGCTGGTTCGAGGGCGAGTCTTCGCGACAAGACACGCCGGTCCATCGCCGAGTCCGAGAGGACCAGCACTCGCGTTCTCTGCACCACGGTTATCCATCGGCCTGTCGTGCGCACTGTTTAGACGCCCCGGCGAGACGGGAACAATGCGGGGAGGTCCGGTCAGCCGACGCTCGGCGCAGACCGAGCCTCGGCATCCGCCTGAAAGTACGGCACGGGTGTGTGGCCGAACGGCCGCGCTACGAGAACCGTCGGAAACGTCTGCTGCGCGTCGTTGTACTTGCGAGCTTGGGCGTTGTAGTACCGCCTCGCGAAGGAGATGTCCTCTTCGACGACCCCGAGCTGCTCCTGCAGGTCGAGGAAGTTCGTGTTCGCCTTGAGGTCTGGATATGCCTCCGCGAGGGCGACCAGCCGGTGCAGGGATCTGTCCATGTGGTTGGCCGCACGCTCCGCACTCAGGGGTTCGGCGGCATCCACGGTCTCGGACCGGGCCACCGTGACCTCCTCGAGGGTCGCCCGTTCGTGCGCGGCATATGCCTGGACCACATCGACGAGGTTCGGAACGAGGTCGGCCCGCCGCGTGAGCTGAACGTCGATTCCGGCCCAGGCGTCGTGTACGAGGTTCCGCCGGCGCACGAGGCCGTTGAAAGCTGCGACCAGGAACACGAGCATGCCCACGAGGGCGATGCCGACGGCGACGAAGATCAAGGTCATCCTGGCCAGATCATGCCCGTTCGGGTCGGTACATCCCAAGGCGCGCGGGTATCTTCCGACGACACCACAGACGCCGAGCATTTCGACGAGTGAGGGAGACGGCTTGGCCTCGGGAAGCAGAAGGGCCGTGCTCGCCGCGCTGGCCGCCAACGCAGGAATCGCCGTGGCGAAGTTCGGCGGCTTCGCTGTGACCGGCTCGTCCGCGATGCTCGCCGAGGGCATGCACTCCGTTGCCGACACCGGGTCCACGAGGCGCTGCGCGAGGCCACGGCGGACACACTGCACGTGAGGCATGTTGCCGGAACCTACGGCAAGGAGCGCTTCTTCTGGTCGTTCGTGGTCGCCGTGGTCCTCTTCGCCCTAGGGGCTGCGTTCTCGATCTACGAGGGGGTCGAGAAGCTCCGCCATCCCCACGAGATCGAGGAGCCCGCCGTGGCCATGGCAATCCTCCTCATGGCTGTAGTCCTCGAGACGTTCTCCTTCCGGACCGCAATACGCGAGTCGAATCCGTTCCGCGCAGGCAGGTCGTGGTGGCGTTTCGTACGGGAGACCCGCATCCCCGAGCTCGCGGTCGTGCTCCTCGAGGACCTGGGCGCCCTCGTCGGTCTCCTTCTCGCCCTCGCCGGCGTGGGACTCACGATGGCCACCGGCGATCCCGTCTTCGACGGTGCCGCAACCGTCGTCATCGGCATCCTGCTCGGGGTGATCGCCGCCGTCCTGTCCTTCGAGATGAAGAGCCTCCTCATCGGGGAAGCGGCCGACCCGGCGGAGCTACAGAAGCTCTTCTCGGCGGCCGGGTCGGTCGAGCATGTCCGCAGGGTCATCCACATGCGCACCATGCACTTGGGGCCCGAAGAGCTCCTCGTGACGGCGAAGATCGACATCAACCCGGACCTCGACACCGAAACGACGTCGGACGTGATCGATGCGACCGAGGCGGCCATGCGCGCCGCAGTTCCCACTGCCAAGCTCATCTATCTGGAGCCGGACGTAGACGAGCCGGACAGCCCCGAGGCGAACGATAGCCGGGTCACCTGACTCCGCGACCGGAGCCTCAGACGCCCTCGGCCTCCTCGGCGAAGTGCTTCTGCACCTGCGCTGCGATCGCTTGGCCGAACTCGCCCATGAAGGCCTCCCTGTTCCGGGACGCGAAGTCCCGTGAAGACCTGAGTGAATCCGTGGATCCCTGGAAGCAGGGCATAACTTCGCGCGCGAAGAGCTCATACGACGCCAACGTCCTCTCCCGGTCGGCCCACTCGGTGGACATGACGAGAAAGGTCCCGAATCCGCCCGACTGTTCGCGCAGCCTCTCGATCTGGGCAACGGCCATCTCGGGCGTCCCGATCACGGCGAAACCCGAGTCGTTCATGGCGTCGACGATCTCGCCGACGTCGTCGACGGCAGGAGCGAGCGGGAGTGCGGCAACCTTCCTGAAGTACTCCACGAAGTCGACGAGCCCGAACTCCACGTCGGCCCTCGCCTGGTCCATGGTCCTCGCGATGTGGACGGGACCCACCAGACGCCAGTCTGCACGACTGACCTCCTGCCCGAACTTCGCGGCTCGATCCTCCATGATTCCCCACGTCTGCGCGAGCACGTTGAATCCACCCGACTGAGTCGCGCCGATG
>QWHP01000236.1 GCA_021404985.1 Actinobacteria bacterium ATB1 | reverse complement strand
TCGTCACCCAGGTCCTGATCCCCTCGGCCCTGAGTCGCGCGACGACCGACGGGTCGAAGGTGGCAGGTCGGTCTGCGAGGCAGACGAACGCCGAGCCGGAGCCGGTCATGAGTGCCGGATGTCCTGCCACTCCCTCGATCTCGGTCTTCCAGTCGGCGAGCTCCGGCACGATCCGGAGGGCCGCGGCCTCGAGGTCGTTGCGGAAGCTGCAGTCCGGCAGGCGCCTGGCGAGCACGGCTGGAGGCACCACGCCACCGGCACCTCCCGGGTTCGGAGGCAGCTCGTCGAACGCCGCGAAGACCTCGGCAGTTGAGACCTCGACAGGGGGGACGGTCACCAGGATCCCGACGGGGGGAAGGGGAGGGTGGGCATCCACGAGCTCACCCCGTCCGTGGAGACGTGCACACCCACCGCGCACGCAGAAGGGCACGTCGGTGCCGATCTCACGCGCCACCTCCTCGATCTGCTCCGCGATCCCGAGGGGTTCCGCGACGGCGACCAGGGCGGCTGCCGCGTCCGCGCTGCCACCCCCGAGACCCGACCCGGGGGGGATCCGCTTCTCGACCTGTGCTCTCCACGAGAGCTCGACCCCGGCCGCCCGGGCCGCGAGGTCGAGGGCAAGTCCGACCAGCGTGTCCTCGAGGCCGGTGCTCACGACCACGCTGCGCTTGCCCGAACTCGTTGAGACCTCGAGCTCGATCACGTCCGCGAGCCCGATCGAGGTCGCCCAGGACACGTACGGGTGGTATCCGTCCTCGCCACGCGGTCCGACGTCGAGGGAGAGGTTCACCTTCGCGTTCGCCTCCACCCGCCATCGCAACTGCCGATCATCCACGGTCTGGCCCCTCGTCGACATCAACGCTCGCCACCAACATCTCCGCCAGGCCACGGAACTCCTCGGTGGACAGGGACTCCCCGCGCCTGGTGCCGTCGAGCCCGGCGCCGGCCAGGGCAGCATCCACGGCAGTGGCCGGCCACGCGGAGACGAGCGAGTTGCGCAGGGTCTTGCGGCGGTACGCGAATGCGGCGTCGACGACCTCCCAGAGCCCGGCCGTGTTTGCGGTCCCGTGTCCGTCCCGGCGCCTCGTGAACCCGACGAGGGCAGAGGTGACCTCGGGCTCCGGGACGAAGACGTCGCGAGGCACCGCTCCCAGGTAGCGCACCTCGGCAAGGGAGTCGACTTTGACCGTCGTGGCGCCATAGGTGCGACTCCCAGGGGATGCGCACAGACGCTCGGCGACCTCGCGCTGAACCATGACGACGCCGCTGCGCACCGAAGGCAACTCAGAGAGAACGTCGAGGAGGACCGTCGTCCCCACCGAGTAGGGCAGGTTCGAGACGAAGTACGTCGGAGAGAATCCCCTACCCTTCAACTCCAACCAGTCGAAGTTTGCGGCATCGCCCTCGATCGTCGCGACGCTGCCCGCGGGGAGGAACCCCCGTACCGTGTCGCAGAAGGCGGCTTCGATTTCGATGCCCACGACGTGGGCTCCCGCCTCGACGAGGCCGGCTGTGAGCGAGCCGACACCGATGCCCACTTCGAGGACCTCGTCACCGGGGCCGACTCCGGCGAGGCGAACGATGCGCCTCACAAGATTCGGGTCGGCCAGGAAGTTCTGGCCTCTGCGCCGGGAGAGTCGCACCCCCGACTCCGTGAGGAGCGCTTTCACGTCACCAGCTCCGAGGAGCGGAGACCTCATCCCTCTTCCAGACGGAAGAGGCGCGCTGCGTTCGCGGAGGTTCGCTCGGCCAAGTCCTTTGCGTCGAGCCCCAGGGCGTCGGCGAGGGCCTCACCGACGAGTCGAACCCAGGCAGGACGGTTCGGTTTGCCACGAAACTGCTGCGGGGAGAGGAAAGGGGCGTCGGTTTCGATGACGAGATTGTCCACCGTCACGCTGCGTGCAGCGGCCCTCAGTTCCTCGTTCCTCGGATAGCCGATCGGGCCGGCGATCGAGAGCCAGGCCCCGTAGGAGTCCACGCAGCGTCTGGCCTCGGCCTGCGTCCCGGAGAAACAGTGGAAGACGACGCGGTCCGGACACCCCTCGTCGTCCAGGGTGGAGAACGTGGCATCCCAGGCATCCCGGGTGTGGATGACGAGAGCGAGGTCGCGTTCCTTGGCGAGTGCGATCTGGCGCCGGAAGGCGCGCTCCTGGTCATCTCGGGGACTGTGGTTCCAGTGGAAGTCGAAGCCGGTCTCGCCCACTGCGACGACCTTGGACGAGTCGAGGAGCCCGAGGAGCCCGTCCCACTCGCCATCGAGGTGGCGTGCCTCGTGCGGATGGAGCCCCACCGTCGCCCAGATCTCGGTAGCGGCCTCGGCGGACCGCACGGCTCCGGCCGAGGTCTCTCCGTCGATGCCGACGCAGACGAGGCCGGATACACCTGCTGCCTGCGCCTCGGTCCGGACGTCGCTGTCGGCGGAATCGATCAACTGCAGATGGCAGTGAGTGTCGAACCAGCCCGGTCCCTGCGTACTCACTGTTCCCTGCGGGGGAAGAGTGGATCTCCCTTGGAGACCCGTGTGCCCGTGGGGAAGCCACCCCAGGCGACAGCCGTCTCCAGTGGACCGCCGGAGGGCGCGCCGGGTAGGCCGAGCTTCGCCCACAGAGCTTCGGCGGCGTCGGGCATCACAGGCGAGACGAGGATGGCGACGATGCGGAGGGCCTCGAGACCCGCCCCAAGGACGGCGAGCAGACGGCTGCGCGACTCGGCGTCGTCGCACTTGGCGAGGTGCCAGGGTTCGGTCTCCTCGACGAGCCGGTTGGTCGCCTTCACCCCGCCCCAGAGAGCGATGAGTGCGTCGTCGAAGTCGATCTCGTCGAGGAGGCGGCCGTAGGTCCGCACCACTTCACCGAGCTCGGATCTGAGGCGGTCGATGGCGTCCCCGTCAGGCTCCGTGGGGACGGCGGGGGCGGCACCCTCGTTGTAACGCTCGACCATGTTCAGCACGCGGCTCGCCGTGTTGCCGAGGTCGTTGGCGAGGTCGCCGTTGTAGCGCTCGAGCATCGCTTCCCACGAGAAGGATCCGTCTGCGCCGAAGCTGACGTCGCGCAGGAAGTAGTACCTGTAGCAGTCGCGGCCGAACTCGTCGAGGAGCTCCCTCGGGTGGATCTGGTTCGCGCGGGTCTTGGACATCTTCTCACCGCCGACGAGGAGGAACCCGTGCGCGAAGATGCAGCCGGGTAGCGGCAGCCCTGCGGCGAGCAGCATCGCCGGCCAGATTACGGCGTGGAAGCGGAGGATGTCCTTGCCCACGAGATGGACGGTGGCAGGCCAGTCCTTCCGGTACCGCGCTTCGTCTGTTCCATATCCGACCGCGCTCATGTAGTTCGTCAGGGCATCGGGCCAGACGTAGGCGACCTGGTCGGGATCCCACGGGATGGGTACGCCCCACGTGATGAGCGAACGGCTGAAGCTGATGTCCTCGAGGCCGCCGCGGACGAAGGCGACGACTTCGTTGCGCCGTGTCTCGGGCCGCACGAAACCTGGATTCGCCTCGATGTGGTCGAGCAGGCCCTGCTCGTACTTCGAGAGGCGGAAGAACCAGTTGCGGTCCCGCATGTGTTCGACGGGCCGCTTGTGGATCGGGCAGAGCTCGCCGGCGCCAGGAGTGCCGGCGTCGTCCACGAGCTCTCCGGGCGAGTAGTACCCCTCGCACGCGACGCAGTAGAGGCCCTCGTAGGTGTCGAGCTCGATGTCGCCGGCGTCGTACACGGCCTGGAGGAACTCCTGCACCGCCCGGTGGTGGCGCTCCTCGGTGGTGCGGATGAAGTCGTCGTTGCTGATGCGCAGGAGGTCGTTCATCTCCTGGAAGTGCGGGGCGAGCCGGTCACACCACTCCTGGGGGCTGACACCCTCGGCCTCGGCGCTGCGGGCGACCTTCTGGCCGTGCTCGTCCGTCCCCGTGAGGAAGAAGACGCGCTCTCCCTTCAGGCGGTGCCATCGTGCGAGGACGTCGGCTGCGACGGTCGTGTAGGCATGCCCGATGTGTGGGACGTCGTTCACGTAGTAGATCGGCGTCGTGACGTAGTAGTAGGGCCGATCGTCCGGGTCGGTCACGCCTTTCTCCGTTTGAGCTCTCCGCAGAAGGGAATGGGGCAGGCCTCGTCTGTAGGGGTAGGATCTTATCGACACGAGGCAAAGCTGGTCCTCAATATGACACGCAAGCACACCGGAATGACCCGCAAGGTCGACGACTTGGGCCGGATCGTGCTTCCGGCCGAGATTCGCCGGGCCTTCGACATACGGGTCGGCGATCTCCTCGACATCTCTGTCCAGGGAAGCCAGATCGTCCTCGGCAAGGTCGAGGAGCGCTGCATCTTCTGCGGCACCGACGTCGACCTCGTCCGCCATCACGACAAGCTGGTCTGTCTCGTCTGCCGCAAGTCACTCGCCGAGGGTGTCTGACCTCTCCTCCTCGGCCGGCAGCCCGGCCGCCGAGGCGGCCGAGAGGGCGAGCGCAGCCTGATACGCACGGTTCCGCCTCACCCCCAGCTCGGTCGCGGCCCGACCCGACGCCTGCCTCACGGACTCGCCCTCCTCGAGGCGTTCGGCGAGCCAGGATCTCAGCACGGCGTCCGAGACCCCTTCCTCCGTCTCCCCTACCCCCTCGACCACGAGGACGATCTCGCCCCGTTCGGGGAAGGGCTCCGTGGTGAGCTCGCCGAGGGCGCCGCGCACGTACTGCTCGTGGAGCTTCGTGAGCTCACGGCAGACGACGGCGCGCCGGTCCACTCCGAGAGCTGATGCGAGGTCGCGCAATGTCTCCCGGACACGGGTCGGCGCCTCGAACATCACGATCGTCCTGCGCTCGCGTGCGAGGGCTTCGAGCCATTCCCGTCGCTCCTGGCCCTTGCGGGGTGGGAAGCCCTCGAACACGAAACGGTCTGCGGGCAACCCGCTGCCCGCCAGCGCCGTCACGACCGCTGACGGGCCGGGTACGACCTCGACGACCGCCCCGGCCCCGACGGCGGCCGACACGAGGAGCTTCCCCGGATCGGAGATCGTCGGCATGCCCGCGTCGCTGACGAGTACGACGTGCCTGCCTCCGGCGAGCTCCCTGACGATCGAGGGAACCTGCGCACGCTCGTTGTGCTCGTGGACCGCGACGAGCCTTTCGCCGGCAGGGATCCCCAGGGCCGAGAGGAGCTTGCGGACG
>QWHP01000235.1 GCA_021404985.1 Actinobacteria bacterium ATB1 | reverse complement strand
ATCGCCGAGCGCGGTTACCGGTTCGTTGCACTCGATGGCGACCTGTTCGGTGCCGGCGTGGAACGAGAGGTCGCGCAGCCGCCCACCGAGCTCGAACTCGGTCCGTCTGAGGTCGTGGCCTGTACCGACGAGGTCGAGCTCGAGGAGGTTCTCTGTGAGGCTCCCGACCTGCTTTGCGGCTCGCATGATGGTCTCCAGCGCACGTCGACGCGTGTCCGCAGGGATCTCTCCGTCCTCCCGCAGCAGTGTGTTCGCCCAGCCCGACATGAGTGTCAGCGGTGAGCGGATGTCGTGCATGAGACCGCGCAGGAATGCGCGACGCTCCTGTTCGATCTGCGCCTGACCGGAGGCGTCGATGAGCACGACGTGGAAGCGATCGTCGACGACGCGCATCCCGAGGCGCAGCACCCTGGTGCCGTTCTCCTGCCCCGTCTCGAGCTGTTCCCATGCCTCCCCAAGGGTTTTCGCGGCCTCGAGCAGCGTGGAGGGGCCGTTCTGGGACACGACGTCCTTCCACGGGCGGCCTACGACGAGCTCACCGGGGATGCCGAGGAGCCGCCCGAAGGTCGGGTTCGCGTAGAGGATCATGCCGTCGAGGTCGCCCATCGCAAGGCCAGTCTGAAGCGATCCGGCAACCGTCGACGGCACAGGGTCGCGCTCCGACTGGAGCGCGACGAGTTCCTCGGCATACCCGAGGATGTACTCGCTGAAGAGGTGGTCGCTTGCTTCGGTCATGCCGAGCAGGAGGTCGAGTTTGGTCTCTGCATCGACAGAGTCGCCGAGCTCGGCGATCAGGCGTTCGAGGATCGTCGTGCGAACCGACACCGCGACACGCACGAAACCTTCGAGGTCTCGGGTGGCTCGTGCACGGTCACCACCGAATCGGCGCATCGCCGCTGTGAAGCGCTCCAGGATGGCCGGCTCGCCCACCAAGGAGAGGAAGTAGCCCCTGACCAGCATGGGAAGCACCTCGGCGATCATTCCCACGGTCCGCTGGGACGCCTTGGGAAGGCCCCCCTCGGCTGCGGACGTGAGCCGATTCGCGACCCTCTCTGCAGCGGTGGCGCAGAGGTCACTTAGCGCGTCGAGGTCCCGTCCGGCGCGAGGTTGCATGCCTGTGTTCCTGCGTAGCTCTCGCGAGGGTGCTCAATCTAGCCCCGGTCGCGACCTCCTGCATCCGGTGACCGCCCGCTGCCGGGAGCGACGCCCGCTCGCCGAGGTCATGGCGCCGGCGCAGGAGCGTCGGAGCGGTTGATCGCGGCCTCGTTCGTGCCCAGGTACGACTCGATCACTCTCGGGTCGGAGAGCACGGAAGGTGGGGGGCCGGATGCGATGACACGCCCGAGCTCGAGCGCGACCATCACGTCCGATATCGAGGAGAGCAGAGGCATGTCGTGCTCGATGACGAGCATTGAGCATCCCATCCTGTCCCGAATGCGCAGCAGCAGGGGACCGAGCGCCTCGGTCTCCCTCTGCGCGACCCCCGCCGAGGGCTCGTCGAGCAGAAGAAGGACCGGATCGTGGGCGAGTATGCACGCCAGCTCCACTATGCGGCGCGTACCTGTGGAAAGTTCGCCGGTGCTCTTCTCGCGGAACTGCCCCAGGCCCGTCAGGTCGATGAGTTCGTCGACCCGCGTTTCGTTCGCTATTTCGGACTCGTACGAAGCCGGGAGCCGCAAGGCGTCCGCGAGCATCGAGCGGTTCTGGGCGTGGCGTTCGGTTGCGACCGAGATCGTCTCCTCGACCGTGAGAGACGGGAAGAGCATCGCCTCCTGGAAGGATCTGCCCAGCCTGGACTTGGCACGTTGGTAGGGAGCCCAGTCCGTGATGTCGTGAGCACGAAAGACGATGCGGCCGGAGTCCACGTCGTGGAAGCCGGAGATGCAGTCGAGGAGAGTCGTCTTCCCCGCGCCGTTCTGACCGATCAGGCCGACGATCTGTCCCTCCCGCACCGTGAGGTCCACTGCGTCGACTGCCTGAATGCCCCCGAAGCGTTTCTCGACCGCCCTGCACTCCAGAATCGGCGCTGCGACCGGCGCAGGAGGCCGAATCGGCGCGCCCGCAACGGTGGGTATCTCGACAGTGGCTTCGACGTCGCGTTCACGTCCGGTCGAACCGTTGCTCCCCGTGCCCCCGTGCGAGGATCCGGACCCGTTTGGGGGCGTGGGCTGGCCGACGGGTTCCGTCTCGGCGAGGCCGGTCTGCGCAGCACCCTCGAGGAACACCGACCTGAGAAGGTCGGGGCGGTCGAGCAGATCCTGGGTTGGGCCGGTGAAGCGAACCTGCCCCTTCTCCATGAACACCGCGCGCTCTGCGAGGGTGAGTGCGACGTTCACCGATTGCTCGACGACGATGATCGTCACGCCGTCCTCATGGATGCGCAGGACCGTGTCGAGGAGCTCGCCCACGACTGTGGGGGCAAGGCCGAGGGAGAGCTCGTCGATCATGAGGAGCCGCGGATCGGTCAAGAGCGACTGGGCGAGAGCGAGCATCTGCTGTTCCCCACCCGAGAGATTCCCGGCCATGGTCTTCAGGCGACGCTGGAGGGCCGGGAAGAGACCGAGGATGCGATCCTCTTCGCCGCGGAAACCCTGGTCGCGCCTTCGCATCCATCCGGCCAGACGCAGGTTGTCCTTCACCGTCAGAGTCGGGAAGACGCCGCGCCCTCCCGGCATGAGTGACACCCGGGCGCGTGCGGTCGAGTCGGCGGGCCCCCTCAGCGGCATCCCCTCGAACGTGATCTGGCCGCGCTTGGGGCGCACCAGGCCGCAGATCGCCTTGAGGAGGGTCGACTTTCCGGCTCCGTTCGTGCCGAGGAGCGCGACTATCTCACCTGCTCGCACCTCGAGGTCGACCGAGAAGAGGACCTGGACCTGGCCGTAGAAGACGTCGAGGCTCTCGGCCGTGAGCAGCAGGGGGGCCCGCTCGGGTGATGTCGTCACGTCGGGTCCTCTCCGTTCGTGAGCGCACCGGCGAGGAGCTGGGTCTCGTCCCGTGGGTCGTCTGCGTCGGGTGCTCCGCGAGTGAGGTCCAGATCGACAGAGCCCTCTGACACGAGACTGGGGACCGAGATGCCCCGTCGCTTCGCGATCCGGCGCAGCAGTCCGTCCCGTGCCCTGACGACGAGTTGGATGAGGCCGCCCGGAAGGACGAGGAGGACGACGAGGAGGCCGACACCCGCCACCAGCAGCCGGTACTGTCCGGCGATCTGTTCGACCGACTTGACTCCGGAGATCCCGAGGAGTGCCCCTGCGACGGAGCCGATGCCCCCGATCACGCTCTGGGTGAAGACCTCGATGCTTTGGATGGGCAGGTATGACCCGACACGGGCGCCGTGGAGGAGCATCACGTGGAGTCCACCGGCGACACCCGCGATGACACCGGACAGGAGGAAGGCGGACAGGCGAGTCCAGACGGACGGCACTCCCAAGGCCTCGGACATGCGGCGGTTGTCGCGCGTCGCGAGGAGAAGCCTGCCACTGCGCGATCTGCGAACTCCGATCGCAACCACGATCGTCAGAACCAGGAACGCCAGGCACAACCAGTAGGCGTTTCGCTCGACTTCGAGGTCGAAGCGGCCCCAGAGAATCGGTCTGTCGAGGTTCTGGGGAATGAAGCCGGGGAAG
This sequence comes from Actinobacteria bacterium ATB1, assembly GCA_021404985.1. Lineage (GTDB taxonomy): Bacteria > Actinomycetota > Acidimicrobiia > UBA2766 > UBA2766 > QWHP01. The sequence continues at coordinate 1,541 of QWHP01000235.1, read as the reverse complement.
TTGTTCGGGTTGAGGACGAAGCTGTCGAGCGTTACGGCGAATGCCAGGGTGGTGACGGCGAGGAACGGGCCCTGGATGCGCAGGGCAGGCAGCCCGACGAGGAGGGCTACGACACCGCCCGTCACTCCGGCGGCAGCGAGCGCGAGAAAGAGGTCGAGGTCGTAGCGTGCAAGAAGGTTTCCGGCACAGATCGCTCCTGTGCCGACGATGGCGAACTGGCCGAGGGAGATGTTCCCGCCCCACCCGGTGAGAACGACGAGTGAGACCGCCACCATCCCCCACACGAGCCAGGTGCTCATGAGGTTCTGCGCGCTGGGGCCGAAGATCAGGGGTACCGAAGCCGCAACGAGGAGAAGGACGATCGTCAGGCCCACGCGTGCAGCGACGATCTCGGGGAGCCTGCGCAGCTCACGGGGTATCCGGCGTACGAGACTGGACTCGTTCCAGCTCGTCGCACCGGACTCCTCGGCACGGCTCCGGCGGCGACGCTGGAGGACGAGGGCGACGAGGATCACCGCGAGGAAGGCGACGTCCGCTGCAGAGGCCTTGTCCGAGTTCCAGAGCACCACCTGCTCGAGCACGCCGAGACCGCAACCGGCGACGAACGCCACGGGCAGGGATTCCATGCGTGCGATGACCGCAGCGGCGAAGGCGGGCAGGAGTACGGCCGGACCTGCGACCACGCCCGGCGTCACTCCCTGGAACGGCGAGCGGAGCACGAAGGTGAGGGCGGACAGCGCTCCGGCGATGATCCAGACCAGTGTCACCAGGCGCCTGATCGGTATTCCCAGGAGGAGTGCACGTTCGGAGTTCTCCGCCGCTGCGCGCACCGCCATGCCAGCGCTCGTCCTGAGCAGGAACCAGGCGAGTCCCATGAGGACCAATGGAACGACAGCGACGATGAGCATGTGGTCTCCGGTCACGAGCACCGGGTCGAGCGAGACCGTGAAACGCTGGATTGGTGTCTCGAAGCCGCCGAGGACGAGGCCGCCCGAGTCGAAGAACCTCGGTATGAGCAGCTCGATGCCACCGAGGAGCTGGGCGAGTCCGATCGTTGCGACGGTCAGGATGAGGCGCGACGAGCCTGAGAAGCGGCGGATCACCAGCACCTCCACGAGCCCCCCGACGAAGGCGCCCGTGAAGCAGGCGACGGTTATTGACGCCCACCAGTTCCAGCCGCTCTCGAGGAAGAGATGCACAGCCAGCACCCCTGCGACGCCCCCCATCGAGCCATAGGCGAAGTTCACGACCCGATTCGAACGCCAGATCAGGATCAGTCCCATGGCCATGAGCGAAGTCACGGATCCGAGAACCGCCCCGATGACGACGATGCCGGGCGGCGCGCCGTCGGGGAGGAGCCGGTCGGCGGCGAACCAGACGAGGATGGCGAGGACGATTCCGGCGCCGACCTTGAGTCCCTTGGACCTGAGTGCCTCCCTCAGGGGATGGATCTCGGGCTCGATCGCCAAGGCCGTCACTGCTCAGCCTCCCGTGAACACTGGCGGGTCGCCCGCAGGCCACTTGCCTATCGGATAGCGGGT
>QWHP01000234.1 GCA_021404985.1 Actinobacteria bacterium ATB1 | reverse complement strand
GACGCGCCCGCGACCCGAGTCTCGACACAGTGGCGCGTTCGGCACCCGACAGCCAGTCGAGGCTGCCAGGGACCTCGCCGACCTGACCGGACGTCCACCGTGCGGCCGTCTCCCTCAAGAGTCCTCGTTGACGGCGGCGAGCAGGGCCGACTCGAGGTCCGGGTGTGTGAACACGAACCCTGAATCCTCGAGACGGCGCGGAAGGACGCGCTGGCCCCCGAGCACGAGCTCGTCGGCGAGCTCGCTGCCGAGAGCGAGACGCATCACCGGGCGGGGCACGGGGAGGACGGCGGGCCGGCGCAGAACTCTCCCGAGCGTCTTCGTGAAATCCCTGTTCGTCACGGGGTCGGGTGCGGTGAGGTTGAAGGCCCCTGAGGCACCGGCTGTCTCGAGGAGGTGGAGGATCGCAGCGACCTCGTCGTCGAGTGAGATCCAACTGAACCACTGGTCGCCGGATCCCAGCCTCCCACCCAGGCAGAGCGTGAAAAGCGGCAGGATCCGTTCAAGGGTCCCCCCGCGCTTGCTGAGCACGACTCCCGTGCGGATGTGGACGGTCCGGATTCCGGCTTCCTCGGCCGGTTCGGTCGCGGTCTCCCACTTCCGGCAGACGGCGGCGAAAAAGCCCTCTCCGCTGGGCGACTCCTCGGTGAGGACCTCGTCGCCCCTGTCTCCGTAGAATCCGATCGCAGACGCCGACACCAACACCTCGGGTTTGGGATCGGCGGCAGCCATCGCACGGGAGAGGGCCTGCGTCCCCCTGACCCTGCTGTCACGGATCCTGGCCTTGACCGTCTCGGTCCAGCGCCTGTTCCCGATCGGTTCTCCGGCGAGGTGGACGACGGCCTGCACCTTCGAAAGAGGTCCTGCCTCGACGACACCGTGCTCGGGATCCCAGATCACAGATCCGGGGCCGGCCCCAGCCGCCTCGGGGCGGGTCACCAGGACAACGTCGTACCCTTCACGCGCGAGCGCTGCAACGAGAGCCGATCCGACAAGACCGTGCGAACCCGAGACTGCCACCCGCATGATGCGGAGAAGCTAGCCGGTAGGGGCGGAGGACGGGGGGGCCGTCTGCGGGGGTGCGGTGGAACCGGGAGTGCCCGGAGCCGCCGGTGCCGTAGCCGGGGTCGGGACGGCGTTGTATAGGACGATCTTGTGCTGGGGGGAGTAGACCGTGGTGATCCTCTCCTCCTTGACCTTGCCGTCGGCGTAGGTGATCTTCCGCGTGACGTCCACCGAATAGCCGCGCTTTGGCTTCTGGGCGACCTTCTCGGTGCCCGGTTTCAGGGTCTCGTCGAAACGGCGCACCGTTTCGGGGTCCTTGTAGTCGTACGGCTCGCCTGTCTGCGTCTCGACCTCACGTCCGTCCTTGGTTCCGTACAGGCTGACCGTGACGGACGACTCGCCGACCCAGGACTTGAGCAGGAGATGCGTGTCGTAGTCGTTCACGAACGCCAGATCGGGATGGGGATACGACAGCGTGGCCTCACGTCCGAGCGGGTAGCGCGAGAGATAGAAGCTGTGGGCCTTGTGCTCCTTGATAGGGATTCCGGCAAACCAGGCAGCGTTGTAGAGGGTCGTGGCGTACTGGCTCACCCCTCCGCCGACATCGTCCTTGAACTCCCCGTCGTAGATCACGGGCGCGGTCACGAAACCATTCGCCTCAGTCCGCTTGCCGACCTTGTCGTTGACACTGAAACGTTCACCGGGCGCGATCGTCGTGCCGTCGAGGATCTCGGAGATGCGGCGGATGTTCTTCACCCGCTCCTCGCCAGAGGGGAACTTCGTCGTGAAGGTGGCCACGGGTTCCTTGATGCCCATCGCCCGTGCCTCGTCGGTGGTGACGTCCGGCTCGAGTTCCGAGAGCGGGACGATCGCGCGGCGCGCGTCGCCGCGGGAGAGGATTGCCCGGCGGATGTCGCTCATGGCGGAGTCGATGTCGAGTCCGCTCCCGTTCCTCGACGGGATCACGGCCACCGACTGGCCGTCGGAGCTGATCTGGAACTGGGCGTTCCGCGGCTCCACGGTGGCTTTGGACAAGGCCGGCTCGACGGCGGCCCGAACCTTGTCGTCCGACATCGACACGGCCTCGAAGTCGATCCGCTCGGTCGTGAAGAAGCCGGACACCCAGTCGAGGGGATTCCAGCCGGCACGGGACTCGTAGGCTGTCTCGACGGCTGTCTCGACATCGATCTGTGCCTCGAGCTCTGTGGGTTCGATGGAGAACGTCTCGGTCTCGGCCTGGATGGTGATCGGGTCCGACAAGAGGTCAGAGGCCTCGTCCTCCAGCGCTGAGCGGGCCTCGTCCCGTGACATGCTGCCGACGTCGACTCCGGCGACCTCGACGCGCCGGCCGATCCTGTCGCCCGAGGCGGACCTGTCGACCACGTAGAAGACGGCGACGAGCGCCAAGAGGGTGATGAGGCCGACGGCGGCGCGACGAAGCCAGAACACCCGGCGTGGGGTGTTCCCCGGAGTGCGCTTGGGATCGCGCGTTGCGTGGTGGCTCGGGCTCGACGCGGACTTCGACGCCGGCTTCGGTTGGGTCGAAACCATCCTCTGCGTGGTCTTGGTGGGGGGTGGTGAGGAACCTTGCGGGAGCAGCGGGTGAACCTCAAGTCTACGCGTGATGGGCTCCGGACCGGATGGACTTTCCCTGGAGCGGAGAAGCGAGGCGGGGCTACTGTCCTCCGCCCTGCGCGCCCTGGGCAGGGTCGACTGCCAGCAGGTCGACGACGAAGACCAGCGTCTCGTTGGGTGCGATCGCTGGTGGCTGACCCGCGGCGCCATAGGCCAGGTCGGGAGGGATCACGATCCTCCGTCGCCCACCGACCTTCATGCCCTCGACCCCTTGATTGAATCCCGGAACGAGCCGGCCCAGAGTGAACTCGGCGGGCTGACCCCTCTCCCAGGTGGAGTCGAACTCCTCCCCAGTACTCCACGCTACCCCGACATAGTTCAGGGTCACGGAGTCCCCCGTCTTCGCATCCGGGCCGGCACCGACGACTTCGTCCTGGACCTGGAGCGATGTCGGAGGTGGCGTCCCCGCCGGGATCTGGACCTCGGGCTTGGTTTGGAGGGCCTCTGGGACCTCGATGGGGGGTACGACCTCGACGAGGTCTACGACGAAGACGAGAGTGGAATCCGGAGGGATGTCGCTCCCGGCACCCTGCGATCCGTAGCCGAGATCCGGTGGGACCACCAGGAGGCGGCGACCGCCTTCTTTCAGGCCGACAAGGCCTTCGCTCCACCCCGGGATCACCTGGTCGAGGCCGAAGGTTGCAGGCTCACCGCGCGACCAGGAGGAGTCGAACTCCTTCCCGTCCGGCCAGAGCACCCCCACGTACTTGACAGATACGGTGGAGGACGCCTCTGCGGCCGCGCCGTTCCCCTCGGCGAGGTCCTCGGTGACGAGCTCCTCCGGTGGGTCCCCGCAGCCTTCGAGCTCGACGGTAGGTTCCTCACCGGCGGATCCTTCGACCTTCACGCAGTCGGCATCCCTTGCCGACGGCCCCGAGGCGGAACCACCGCATGCGGGCAGGACGATCACGAGGATCGCGAAAAGTACCAATCCGGGGCTGAGTCGGGGCAAGGCTGCTCCTAGCTTGGCAGGCAGAGGTGCACTTGATCGAGGGCCTGAAAGATACCGAACGTGTGCTGGCAGTTGCCGCGCATCCCGACGATCTCGACTTCGGCTGCGGGGGGACCCTGTGCCGGCTCGCCGACGCCGGGGCGTCGGTCTTGCAGGTGATCGCGACGGCCGGACAGGCGGGCTCCTCCGAACCCGGTGCCACCAGGGACCGGATACGCGCAATCCGCACCGAGGAGGCAGTGGCTGCAGGCGCGACGATCGGGTGCGAAGTCCGGATACTCGGATTCGAGGACGGCTACGTGGAACCGAGCATCGAACTGCGTCGCGATCTCTCACGAGAGATCCGCATGCATCGCCCCGGCCTCGTTCTCTGCATGGATCCGAGACCCATCCTCGGCGGCTGGTTCATAAACCATCCGGACCACCGTGCGGTCGCGCAGGCCACTCTCGATTCGCTGATAACCGGCGGACCGACTCGACTGATGCACCCCGAGCTCCTCGAAGAGGGCCTCGAACCCTGGAAGCCGTTGCAGGTGATGCTGTACGGACCGGACGTAGACGCGAACTTCGCTGTCGACATCTCCTCCACGTTGGAGCGCAAGGCGAAAGCCCTTGCCTGCCACCGCAGTCAGGTGACGGACATCGACGCGCTCGACTTGCTGAAGGGATTAGCGGAGCGGTCAGCGGAAGGGACGGGCCACGAGCTCGCCGAGAAGTTCCACCTCTTCGATGTCGCACCCTGAGGATGCTCCACTCGCCCGCTTCCTTCCCGAGACCCGGGCCTGGTTCGAGCGGGAGTTGGGGCATCCCACGGAACCTCAGGCGCGGGCTTGGCCCTCCATCGCGGCCGGACGCAATGTCCTGGTGTCGGCCCCCACGGGATCCGGCAAGACCCTGACAGCATTCCTCTGGGCGCTCGACCGGCTCTGGCGTGAGATCCGAGAGGGCAAGACCTTCGACGCCGTCGACGTGCTCTACGTCTCGCCGCTCAAGGCCCTCAACGTCGACATCGGCCGCAACCTCGAACGCCCCCTGCGCGAGGTCCGCGACATCGACCCTTCGCTCGCTCCCTTGTCCGTGGGCATTCGCAGCGGGGACACTCCTTCGGCCGAGCGCCAGCGCATGGTCAGGCGGCCACCGCACATCCTCATCACCACGCCGGAATCCCTGTACCTGCTTCTCACGTCGAAGCGGGCGCGGCCCGGCCTCTCTCGTGTTCGGACCGTCGTCGTCGACGAGCTCCACTCGGTGGCGGCGACGAAGCGTGGCGTGCACCTTGCCCTCAGCCTGGAGAGACTCGCCGAACTGGTGGGGGACTCTAGCGGGGCCGATCCGCAGAGGATCGGGCTGTCAGCAACCGTTGAACCGTTGGAGACGGCGGCACGGCTTCTCGCCGGCACCCACCGCGAGGTTGAGCCGGGATTGCATGCCCGGTGCCCGCGGGTCGGCCATGATCGAGCGGGCGCCGAGGGCGCGCGCGCCGAGTTCCATGCCACCGCGCACGACGGCGACAATCTTGCCTGCGGCCAGCTGGGTCGCGACGAAGGCGTGCAGGCCGCCGCTGAACGGCACCGCCCACGGCCGGGCGTCCGCCGGGACCGGGCCGGG
>QWHP01000233.1 GCA_021404985.1 Actinobacteria bacterium ATB1 | reverse complement strand
TCATCGACGAGCTCGTCGCGTTCCTCCGCCAGGCTCTCGGTTCCCCAGACCTGATCTCCATGCACAACGGACATCATCCCGAGATCCGTCTCACATCCGGGGACACTGCCGAGGGTCGCTGGTATCTGGAGGATCTGGTGATGACCTCCGACGGGTCGTGGCGACTCCACGGGACGGCTGTTTACGAGGACACCTATCGGCGGGAAGACGGTCGCTGGCGGATCGCCACCACCGGCTACTCGCGCATCTTCGAGGAGACGATCTTCGAGCACGACGGTGAGAGGGAACGCTCGTACAGGAGCCGTTTCTGAGCGAGGCGCACGCCCGAAATATCATCTCGCCATGCCCCGTGACCCCGAGAGGCGCGTGCGCGAGATCCTCGCCGACTGTGGCGCCCTGATCGCCGACGACCACTTCGTCTACACGTCGGGACGTCACGGGCCGGCCTACGTCAACAAGGACGCCCTGTACCCGGACACCGGCGTGGTCCGGGAGATCTGCGATCTGATGGCCGAGTCGGTCGCCCGGCTCGACCCGGACGTGGTCTGCGGGCCGGCACTCGGCGCGATCATCCTCTCGCAGTGGACCGCGCACCGGCTGTCCGAGCTGTCGGGAAGGAGGGTGCTGTCCGTCTACGCCGAGAAGACCGAGGACGGAGACGGGCTGGTCCTCAGACGGGGGTACGACGACCTCGTCCGGGACCGGGACGTGGTCGTCGTGGAGGACATCGTGAACACCGGGCTCTCGATCCGGCGGACGATCGAGGCCGTACGAGAGGCGGGTGGACGCGTCGTCGCTGCCACAGCCCTCGTCGATCGGGGCGGGTCGGAGGCAACTTCCCTGGATGTCGACGTCTACCTGCCCCTCGCGAAGATTGAGCTCGTGACCTATGCGGCGGAGGAATGCCCGCTGTGCCGTGCCGGCGTCCCGGTCAATACGCGCCTCGGCAAGGGTGGTGCCTCATCGGGATCTCGGGGAGAGAGCCCCGGAGCACGCAAGTGAGGACCGCCGACACGGTCGCGATCCGGCCGAGTCCCGTGTGGGTTCTCGCCGCGATCGCGTGGGTCGCGCTCCCGTTCACGTTCGGCCCAGGCCTGGAAGGGAGCGACAGCTGGCCACGGGCGCTCGTCACCGTGTGCGAGGTACTCCTCGGCATCCTCTGGCTCGCCGGTGTCGTGGCGTGGGTCATCCCGAGACCCGTCCACCTGGTGACGCTCCGCCTCGGCGGGCTGCTCCTCCTCGAAGGAGGTCTGGCGATCCTCGCCTTCGGCTCCGCCCCGGCCCCCGTGCGGGCCGGGGCGGCCGCCGCCGGCGCCTACACGTTCGGCCTCTGCCTCGCCGTTTCCGTAGGTGACCGCATGGTCGACGGCGCCTCCTATCCGGGAGAGCGTCGCTTCGCGTTCCGCGCCCCGCTCGAGGCTGCCCCTGGCATCGCGGTGGCATGCCTCGTGCCCTCAGCCAGCCTCTGCGCGCTCGTGCTCGCGCTGACTGCCGAGTCCCCGGCGCTGCGTTGGAGCGCGGCCGCCGTCACAGTCGTTCTCGTCCCCGCGGCCTGGTTCACGTCGAGGCAGCTCCACATGCTCGGGAAGCGCTGTCTGGTCTTCGCGCCGCGCGCAATGGCGATCGTCGACCCGTACCTCCTGTCGGACCCGATCGCCGTTCCCCTTCCGCGCATCGTCGACGTGACTGCCGCGAGAGGCAGCCCCGCGGACACCGTGCTCGACCTGAGAGCCGGGGCCCGCGGGCGATGGGTCCAGATCCTCTGGGACCAAGAGGTTGACGTCCCCGACCCGAGACGGCTTCCGGCGAACGTGTCCCGCACGCGACCGGCGCTGGCGTCGAGAGCGATCGGCGTCGCAGCGCCCCTGAGCGCAGCAAGGATCTTCGTCTCCGTTTGCGCAGAGATGGAGCTCCCCACGGAGGGAAGCCTCCTGGACGCGCCCTGACGCGCGGCTGAGCAGGCTGAGCGAACTCAGTCCTCGGGAAGACAGATGCCTTCGTCGGTGGCTTTGCGACCGACTTGTTCCGGGAAGATGTTCTTGACCAGGAATAGATCCCTCGCCATCTGCCAGTCGGGTGCGAGCGCCTTGACGTAACGCTCGAAGTACATGAGCTGCTTCGTCACGAGGACCATGTTCTCGTCGGCCCGTGTTCCGAACTGCTCCGCGAGCGCGAGCTGGTTCTCGAGGAGCTCACCGAGGTTCACCTCGGAGATCCTGTTGTCGAGCATCGGCTCCACCATGGACTTGACCATCTCGGCCACCTGCTCCAGGTCGCCGAGACCCTCGGGCAGGAGCCCTACTCGCTGGAACGCCGTGACCACCCGCCGGTAGTCACCGTCGATCATGGACGTCTCGAGCGCCGCGAGGTTCGCCTGCCGGTATTCGGGAGCGAGGCTCCCCATGAGGCCGAAATCGAGGTACGCACCGCGCCCGTCGTCCAGGAGCCAGATGTTCCCGGCGTGGACGTCGCCGTGGAAGAGCCCGTGGACGTACGCCGCCTCGAACCAGACCTTCACTCCGCGGCGCAGTAGGAGTTCCGCGTCTACGGCGCGTTCCTCGAACGCGTGGAAGGTATCGAAGGGCACGCCGTACATGCGCTCCATGCAGAGAGTCCGCGGCCCGCAGGCATCCCAGTAGACCTCTGGCGCCGTGATCCACTTGTTGTCGCCGAAGTACCCGATGTGCTCGCGGAAGCTCGCCTGGCGCGTCGCCTCCAACAGGAAGTTGAGCTCCTCGTGCACCGTCTTGTTGAAGTCGTTCACGACTCCCACCGGGTTCATGAGCCGTCCCCGCTTCGTCCTGTCGATGAGGCGGGCGATGCGGTACTGGATCCGCAGATCGCGATCTATGTCCCTGATCAGGCTGGGACGTTGCACCTTGATCACGGCATCCCGGCCGTCGTGGAGGGTGCACGCGTGGACCTGCGAGATCGACGCCGAAGCGAGCGGCATGGCATCGATCGAGACGAACATGTCCTCCAAGGGGTGGCCGAGGTCGTCCTCGATGGTCTCCTTCACGAGGTCGAAGTCGAAAGGAGGCACGTCATCGAAAAGAGACTTCAGCTCGTCGGCCAGGACTTGTGGGAACAGGCCCGGGGACGAGGCGACGAGCTGTCCCAGCTTCACGAACGTCGGCCCGAGGGTCACGAACGAGAGGCGAATCGCGTGGGCGAACGTCTGGCCCCAAGAGCGGCCGCGCTCGATCCGGAGCAGGCGGCGCGTCAACTCGGTTACGAGTATGGAGGTGAATGTCCACCATATGTGGACCATCCTGAACAGCTCGGGCAGGCCGAACCTGCGCAGGTCGCACTCGGGTACGTGGAGGCGGCTCTCGGAAACAACTCCGTCCGCGTAGGGCCCCCTCGGCTGCGTCGTCATGGCACCCTCCTCGTGTGACCGCTTGGGCCCCGACATGGCCCTGAACCGCTCCCCGACCGGCTGGCGGACACCTCAGCCCGACGTCATGCTCGACCACGAAGAGTATCCGCAGGCCACCCGGGAGACACATTCAACGCGCCCTTCTTTCTCAGCTTGCGCGCGTTTTCACGAAGTCCTTATGCTCCCGTCGGACTCGGTTTCGACCCGCGGGACTCCCCCGTCGTCCATTCGGGCCGAGCCGAAGACCGAGACTCCCCAGGCGGCCGGCACGACACGCGGGCCGCCCTAGCCACCACCGGAGTGTGCCGTGAACATCGTCGTATGCGTGAAGCAGATCCCGGATCCAGCGGGTCCCCAGGAGCTGAATGACGACAACACTCTCAAGCGTGAAGGCAAGCTGATCCTCGACGAGTCCGACAGCTACGGAGTGGAGATCGCCCTTCAGTTGAGAGACAATGCCGGAGAAGGAGAGGTCACCCTCATATCCATGTCTCCAGGCGAACCGTCGGGTATCCGCACGGCGCTGGCCATGGGCGCCGACAAGGCTATCCACGTCGTCGACGACTCGCTGCACGGGGCCGACGCACTCTCGACTGCGAAGGTGCTCGCCGAGGCGGTCAGGCGGGCAGGCGACTACACACTCGTCATCGCCGCAACGGAATCGACCGACGGCTACACCGGCACCGTGCCGGCCCAGGTGGCCGAGCTCCTCGGGCTCCCCTCCGTCACGTTCGCAAAGAGCATCCGGGTCGAGGGGGGCAAGGTCCACGTCGACCGCCAGACCGAGGCAGGCTACGACGTCGTCGAGGCCGACGTCCCTGCCGTGGTGACCGTGACTGCCGGAGTGGTCGAGCCGCGTTACCCGTCGTTCAAGGGCATCATGGCCGCCAAGAAGAAGCCGCTCGAGACCTTGGCGGTCTCCGACCTGGGGATCGACCTGCAGGGGTGGGGTCAGAACATCGTCTCGGTCGAGGATGCCCCGACACGCGAGGCCGGCGAGAAAATCGAAGACGACGGCGAAGCCTACCTGAAAGTCGTCGAGTTCCTCGAAGAGAAGAAGGTCATCTGACGGCTCCGGTTCGGAGCACCGATTCGAAAGGACTCATCATGCTGACTTGGGTTTACGCAGAGACAGCCGAAGGCGAGGGAGTGTCGACCACGACACTCGAGCTCCTGACCAAGGCGCGGGGCTTCGGAGGGACCGTGGAGTGCTTCGTCGCAGCCGCGGACGCCTCCGGGGCTGCCACCACCTTGGGCGAATACGGCGCGAGGAAGGTCTACGCCGTCGACGCAGGCGAGCAGCTCCCCGGCGCAGTCCTCGCGGCGGCCCTGGCCGAGAAGGCCGCCTCCGCCAACCCGGACATCCTGCTCTTCGCCACCAGTTACGACGGACGCGACGTATCGGGCCGGCTGAGCGCGCGACTCGACGTTCCCGTCGTCACCAACGTCCTCGACATCGAGGTCGACGGGAGCAACGTGACTTGCGAGACCACCATCTTCGGCGCAACCAAGATCGTGAAGACGCGGTTCGGCGAGGCCGGCCCGAAGATCGTCCTCGTGCGCCCGAAGAGCTTCGCTGCCGAGACGGCGGGGGGCGGCGCCGCCGAGGTCGAGTCCGTGAGCGCGCCCGACGTGGGTGTGGCAGGGTCCACTCGGGTGCTCGAGCGCCACGTGGAGGCACTCGAAGGCCCCAAGCTCGAGGATGCCGACATCGTCGTGTCAGGCGGCCGCGGTCTCGGGAGTGCCGACGCCTTCGGTCTCGTGGAACAGCTCGCCGAAGCGCTCGGGGCTGCGACGGGAGCATCGCGCGCGATCGTCGATGCCGGCTGGGTGCCCTACAGCAAGCAGGTCG
>QWHP01000001.1 GCA_021404985.1 Actinobacteria bacterium ATB1 | reverse complement strand
CCGAACGCGCGTACCAGGAGACGTTGTCCTTCTTCTGGGTCTCGGTGTAGGCGGGGATTCCCTCGCGATCGCACTGCTCCAGGACCGGAGCGAGGAGTGCCGTACCGAGACCGCGTCCCTGCGCAGAGGGATCGGTGGCCAGGAGCGCCAGGTACCAATGCGGCTCCCTCGGGTGGCGCCGTTCGACCTCCATGAAGAGGCGGAGTGCCTTCGCCCGGTTCCGGATGCGGCCCAGGACGGAAAAGGCCCGCAGCGTGTAGCGCAGCTCGCGACCTGTTCCCCTCGGGTACCCACCCGGTGCCAACCATCCGGCCACGGCTCGGGGTCATCCGCGGGACTCGGCGATCGCGGCGCCCCCGGCGGGACATGCGAGGTCGGCGAACAGCGACGAGAACGACCCCGGCAGAAGCCGGTATTCGTGGAGGAGGTCGCGGGCGAAGAAGTCGATCAGTGGGTCATGCCAGAACGCCCGGGCAGCAACCGCCGTCACCTCAGCCAGCTCGTCTTCTCTCATTGGGCGTACGGTGACGGCGGGTCAGGTGCGTCTCTCTCGAGGCGAGACGAGGGCGAATGGTCGCAGCTCCACGAGGAGAAGGAGCAACACAGCGGGCGACGTCCTCCGGCAGTCCGACCTCCCGAGGATCGCAGCGACCGGCCACCAGGAGCCTGGTGTCGAACATGCCATTTCCGCCTGCGAACCGCCGGCCATTCGAAGAGGGGGGTTCGCTGCCCTTTGCTTTCGGTGTGAACGTGCCGGTCACGAGCTCGTTGCAACGGGCAGCTACCCCCCAAACCCCCGGGCGTTGGCTGGCCTTGGTGACCTGCGACCGTTTCACACCAGCCACTAGTGCTCCCCGTGGTCGACGTCCACGACGATCCGAGGAGGGTCATCGAGCGTGAGGACGTCGAAGCAGCGCCGGCCCTCAAGTCCGAGCAGCCAGCTCATGGTGTTCTCGAAGTCACCGGCCTGCACCACGTCCGTCACGGGGCTGTGATCGGTCTCGATCTCCTTCGGCCCCTCGTACACGATCCGAGGCTCGCTTCCGGAGAGGTCGACTCCGGTGGCGTTGAGGAAGGTGATCCCCACCGCCACTGGTGCGTCGAGCGTCAAGGGAAGATCGGACGGATCCTCCTTGAAGGGAGGCCGGGCCAGCCTGGCGTCGTACCGTGGTACCCCGCTGCTCTGCGTATCGACGGGCTCGAACTCGAAGATCACCCGGTCGAATCCCTCGTGCGACGCTTCGCGAATCTCGACGAGGTACCAGGTGCCGTCGTCCCCTCCCGTCTGTTCCTCACAACTGAACGAGGCTCTGGAGGGTCGTGCCCCGTCGGTCGTGTCAGCGCCACTCCCCGTACTCGTGGTCATCTCGAGATCATCGAGCTGCGTCGAGTTCGCCGTGTCCGCATCGCCCCCGTCGGGCTCACTGCTTCCGCACGACAGCAAGAACGCCAACGCGAGCAGGGCGACTGCGATTCTCCCGACGGTCCGAGGGCTGCATTCGTTGGGCACCGCGGCACTCTACCGAATCCCATCATCCACCCCGCGGTGTTGCACAGCTGCGCCCCGCATCGACGTCGCCGGCGGCTCAGCACGGTCCGGGGCGGATCCACAGGCGCCCTTGCCTATCGTGTGGGCAAATGCGCGAGCCGGAATCCCATACCACACGCGTCGAGACGACCCTTCAGGCCGAGGTCGTCTCGACGAGGGTGCTCACGATCCCCAACGTCCTCACGTTCGTCCGCATTGCAGCGATCCCCGCGCTCATGTGGCTGATCCTGGCCGAGCGTGATCTCGCGGCAGTCCTGACCTTCGGTCTCATCGCCGGTACCGACTTCGTGGACGGCCGCCTCGCCCGACGTCTCGACCAGGTCAGCGCCCTCGGCAAGATGCTCGACCCTGTGGCAGACCGAGCGTTGCTACTTGGCGTGGCGATCGCGGTGACGGTACGCGGCACGGTCCCCTCGCCACTCGTGCTCGTCCTGGCCGCTCGCGAGATTGTCGTATCCGTCATCGCGATCTACTACAAGGCGAAGGGCGTGCAACTCGAGGTGCGCTATGCGGGCAAGTGGGCGGCCACGTTCGTCATGTTCACCTTCGCCCTCTTCCTCGGCGCAACCTGGACCGAGGGCCTCGGTGAGATCGTGCCCCTGGTCCTGCGGGGCGCGGGGTGGATCTGCGGTGTTCTCGGCGCCGTTCTCGGCTGGTACACGGTCTTCGTCTACGTCCAGGACGCCAGGACGGCGCTCGAGCGCATCCGGGGCCAGGCGGCGGGCACATGAAGGCAGTCATCATGGCCGGCGGAGAGGGCAGCAGGTTGCGGCCGCTCACCTCCAACACCCCAAAGCCGATGTTGCCCGTGGCGAACGTCCCGATGATGGAACACATCATCGCCCTCTGCGCCCGGCACGGCATTGGGAACTTCGTCGCCACGGTTCAGTTTCTCGCCGGGATGATCCAGAACCACTTCGGGGACGGGTCCGACTTCGACGTCTCCCTCGAGTACGCAGTAGAGGAGTCGCCGCTCGGGACGGCCGGATCCGTGGGGAATGCCCGGCACCTTCTCGACGACACCTTCCTCGTGATCTCGGGAGATGCGCTCTGTGACTTCGACATCACGTCGATCGTGGCTGCCCACCGGGCGAAGGCTTCCATCGCGACGATCGTCCTCTACAACGCGGAGAACCCGCTCGAGTTCGGGATCGTCATCACACGCGAGGACGGCTCCGTCGAGAGGTTCCTCGAGAAACCGACTTGGGGACAGGTGTTCTCCGACACGGTGAACACCGGGATCTACGTCCTCGAGCCCGAGGTCTTCGACTTCATCCCCCCTGACGAGGTCGTCGACTTCTCCCACGATGTGTTCCCACGGATGCTCAAGGCGGGATTGACGGTCAATGGCCACGTCTCCCAGGGCTACTGGGAGGACGTCGGCACCATCGAGGCGTTCATGAAGGCGCAGCGTGACGTACTCGACGGGCGTGTTGACGTTGCCGTCCCCGGCTTCGAGGTCAGCGACAGGGTCTGGCAGGGAACCGACGTCGAGCTCGGACCCGACGTGGACGTCGAGGGACCTGCGCTCATCGGGAACAACTGCCGGATAGGCCGCGGGGCGCGCATACGCGAGTACACGGTGATCGGTGACAACGTCGCAGTCGGTGACGAGTCGGTGCTGACGCGCACGCTCGTCTTCGACAACGTGTACATCGGGCGCCAGGTGAAGAGCCGGGGCGGCATCATGGGGAAGGGATCAGACGTTCGCGAACAGGTCCGAATTGAACCTGACGCCGTGGTAGGGGACGGCTGTTCGATCGGGGAGGGAGCGGTACTCAACCCGGCGGTCAAGGTGTACCCCTTCAAGCGCGTCGAGGCCGGGGCAATCGTCAACACGTCGGTTGTGTGGGAGTCGGGTGCCGCCAGGAGCCTGTTCGGCAGGTCCGGCGTTCGCGGCTTAGCCAACGTCGACATCACACCTCAGCTCGCCGTTCGGCTCGCGATGGCGTATGCCTCGACCCTCGACAAGAGCGTCACGGTCACCTGCAGTCGCAACGCGAGCAGGGCTGCCCGCGCCTTGAAGCGCGCCTTCATGGCCGGCTTGAACGCCGCCGGCGTGAGCGTGGACGACCTGGAGATCTCGACCGTTCCCCTGACCCGATTCCAAGCGGCGCGCACGTTCGGCGGGGTGACGCTGCGTGCCGACCCTGACGACCCGCAGGTCGTCGAGATCCGATTCTTCGCCCCCGACGGGACGGACATCGCCGAGGCCGCACAGAGAAAGATCGAGCGCAACTTCGCCAAGGAGGATTTCCGGCGGGCCCTCTACGACGAGATGGGGGAGATCTTCTATCCCCCACGGGCAGCGGAGTTCTACGTGAACGGGTTGATCGAGGCGATAGACACAGACTCGATCAACGCGGCCAATCCCAAGGTCGTCCTCGACTACGCCTACGGCAGCGCATCCTTGGTCTTCCCCGAGGTGCTGTCGCGTGTCGAGGCCGACGTTCTGGCGATCAACCCCTACACAACCGAGAGGACGAGGGCTTTCCAGCCCGAGGCAGATCTGATCCGGCTCGGTGAACTCGTCCGCACCTCGGGGTCTGCTTTCGGCATGGCAATCGACGACGCAGGAGAAACAGCGGTCCTCCTCGACGATTTCGGCCGGATAGTCATGCCCGACCAGCAGACTCTCCTGTACGTACAGCTCATGGGGGAGGCGCATCCCGGGGGTACGGTCGTCCTGCCCGTCGACGCATCGGCGCACGCCGCACGGCTCGCCGCTGCGGCAGGTTGCAAGGTCGTGTGGAGCCAGACGTCGGCGCCGGCACTGATGGCTGCAGCCCAGGAAGCGGGTGTCATCCTGGCCATCGACACAACGGGTGTGATCCTCCCTCGCTTCCAGACGGGGTACGACGCGATGGCCCAGTGCCTCCTCACCCTGGAGCTCGTCTCGCGCCGCACCGACCGCCTGTCGTCGGTCGTGGACGCTCTGCCCCCGGTGCACCTCGTCAAGGAGACGGTTCACACCCCCTGGGAGCGCAAGGGGACGGTCATGCGGACTCTCGTCGAGCGGAGCGACCCTTCCCGAGTGACGCTCCTCGACGGGATCAAGGTCTCGGGCCTCGTCGGTCCCGACTCCTGGGTCCTCGTCCTCCCCGATCCCGAGGAACCCGTCTGCCACGTCACGGCCGAGGCCGAGAGCGACGATGTGGCGAGGGACATCGCAGCGGAGTACCGCGAGCAGATCGAGGATATCGTGACCTCATAGGGTCGGCGTCGGGTATCCAGCTATCTTGATCCGGCTCGACCGGTGCGCCAGGCACCGATCGAGAACCCCGGCCTACGAAGTGACAGGGGAGAGCATGAACATTCCAGAGGATCTCCGGTACACGAAGGAGCACGAGTGGGCCCGACTCGAGGGCGGACAGGTGCGCGTGGGGATCACGGACTTCGCGCAGAACGCCCTCGGGGACGTTGTCTTCGTACAGGTTCCCGAAACGGGAGACCTCGTGACCGCCGGCGACGTGTTCGGCGAGGTCGAGTCGACGAAATCCGTCTCGGATCTCTACGCACCCCTCAGCGGGACCGTGACTGCGGTCAACGAGTCCCTCGAGGATGCCCCGGAACTGGTGAACTCTGACCCTTACGGTGAGGGTTGGCTCATCCTCGTCGACCCCGACGACTCGGCTGCGCTCGACGGGCTGCTCGACGCAGCCGGATATCGTGGCTATCTCGACGAATCGGGATGACCGTGCCCTCACGGAGTCCGAACGCCACCCCGGGCGATCTAAGCTTCAGGGATGGCTTGCGAAGTGTGCGACTTCGAGAACCCGGCTGACGCGCGGTTCTGCATGCACTGCGGGGCGCGCCTCGTGGGTGCGCCCGAACACGAGGCCACTCAACTCATTCCGGCCGCCGAGCTCGAGGCCGCTCGCGAGGAGCTCGAGGCCGCGTTCGGAGAGCTCCCCGCCGACCAGGCCGTGCTGGTCGTCAGGCGCGGACCCAACGCTGGCACCAAGTACGTTGTGGCAGGCGACCGCGTGAGGATCGGTCGCCATCCGGATTCCGAGTTCTTCCTCGACGACGTGACCGTGAGCCGAAGGCACGCAGAGCTGGGCCGCGACGGCGATCGATTCGTCCTCAAGGACGCCGGCAGCCTGAACGGCACCTATGTCAACGACGAACGGGTCGAGAGCGCCGAGCTGACATCCGGGGACGAACTTCGCATCGGTAAGTACGTCATCGCCTTTGTCCATGCCTGAGAGTGGGGACCGGGGGGTGGCTGCGTCCCAGGGACGTGGCTATCACACGATCGGAGAGGTGCTCAACCTCCTCAAGCCGGAGTTCCCGGACGTCTCGATCTCCAAGATCAGATTCCTCGAGTCCCGCGGCCTCATCGCCCCCGAGAGGACGAAGTCCGGGTACCGCAAGTTCGCAGCCCACGACATCCAGCGCCTCCGCTTCATCCTCACGGACCAGAGGGACCGCTACCTCCCCCTGAAGGTGATCAAGGAACGGGTGCAGCTCTGGGAGCGGGGCGAACTCGAGGATGAAACGGTCGATGGCCCGGTGACCCGCGACTCGACCGCCGAGCGACCTGACCTTGCGAGGCCCTTGCGTCCGATGAAACTCGACACCGCAGGGATGCGCGAGGAAAGCGGTCTGACGCGGGAGGCACTCGAGGAACTCGAGACCTTCGGGATTCTCCGCCCCGATCGGTCAGGAGGCGCACCCATCTACGACGAGTCCGACCTGACCATCGGCGAGATCGCCCTGCGTTTCGAGACCTACGGAATCCAAGCCCGCCATCTCCGCATCTTCCGCCAAGCCGTGGACCGTGAACGCGACTTGTTCGACCAGGCGCTCGCCCCCCTTCTCGT
The DNA here is from genome assembly GCA_021404985.1 of Actinobacteria bacterium ATB1. Taxonomy (GTDB): domain Bacteria; phylum Actinomycetota; class Acidimicrobiia; order UBA2766; family UBA2766; genus QWHP01. Next base: position 22,046 of record QWHP01000001.1, on the reverse strand, counting down.
CCAGACCGGTCCCGACGCTCGCGCTCGCGCGGACAAGGCTCTCTCGGAGCTTGTGGGCCTGACAAGACGCCTCCACGAAGCGCTCTTGATGCAGTATCTCCGGGACCGATCCCCCTGACGGACACGCAATGACGACAGGTCTCGGCGCGAATGCGCCCGATTCACACAAGACGAAGCCGCGAAGCCACGGGAAGCACCGTGCCACGAGGCCTGCGCCCCGCGGGTTTCCGTGGGGTCGACTCGCAGTCGGGGTCACGGCGCTCGCGCTGGTGCTGGCCGGAGCGATAACAGCCCGGGCGGTCTCCAGGTCGGCCCCTGAAGCCCCGCGGGGGACCTCTGCGGCCCTGGCTGCCGACGAGGTCTCTCTCCAGAGCGCGATACCTTCCGTCCCGGACTTCCCCGAGATCGGGAAGCCACTCGAGTGGCACGATCGCCCCGTCCCCGAAGTGGCCCTGGCCACAGACGCTGCCCCTGCGGCCGCAGAGGCTCCTCCGCCCATCACCGCAAAGCGCGCCGTCGTGATGGACGCCACGACGGGGACTGTGCTCTGGGCCGCGAACGCGCACGAACCCGCGGCGGTGGCCTCGACGATCAAGATCCTGACTGCCCTGACCGTGAGGAGGTTCGCCGGTGAAGCCGAAGTCGTCACGGTCACCGACGCTGCGGTAGGAGTGGGGGAGAGGGAGATATACCTCGCCCCGGGCGAACAGTGGAGCGTGCAGGACCTTCTCGCCGCCATGCTCGTCGGCTCGGCGAATGACGCAGCAGCCGCCCTCGCACATCATGTCGGCGGCTCCGATGGCGGGTTCGGGACGCTGGCGACATGGGTCGCGGCCGACCTTGGGGCGCGCGGCACGCACGTCGTGAATCCCCACGGTCTGGACCAGGACGGCCAGGTCTCCACCGCCTACGATCTCGCTGTCCTCGCACGAGCTGCGCTCACGGATCCCCTCCTGGCGCAGCTCGTGGCGACCCCGGAGATCCCGTTCCCGTGGCCCGGCCACGAAGGACCCCGGGTTGCCACCAACAAGAACAAACTCCTGAGGGGATTTCCGGGCGGGATGGGTGTCAAGACAGGCGGAACTGCCAAGGCCGGCAACTGTCTCGTGGGCGCGGCCGAACGGCAAGGGCAGCGGTTCATCGCCGTTGCACTATCCTCACAAGACCCGACGGCCGACAACATGGCGATGCTCGAGTGGGCGTTCAGAAATCATCGGACCGTCGAGCTCTTGGACGCCGGAGACGAGGTCGACGGATCCGGCCGCCGCGTCAGCGCACCGCTCGTCGCCACCGTTCCGGTCGGATCGGAGGGGTCCGTCGAGGTCGAGGTCGACGATGACGCGGCCCACGCGGTCCTCGACGACCGTCGGTTGGCCTCGGCGTGGCTGATGTGACGAGATCCGATCCCCCTCCCGCATCTGAAGAGACCCCCGAGGAGAGTGACGCCCCTCCCGGCCTCGATCTGCTGATCGATTCTGCGGCGCTTGCGGCGCGGGTCCGTCGGTTGGCTCTGGAGCTCACCGAGGCATACGAGGGCAGGCGTCCGGTCCTGGTGTCGGTACTCAAGGGTGCGACACTGTTCCTCGCCGACCTCGTGCGACGTATGGACATCGAGTGCGAGGTCGATTTCATGTCGATCTCGTCGTTCGGTTCGGGCGGGGCCTCCGGCATCGTGCGGATCGAGCAGGACCTGTCCGGGAACATCGAGGGTCGCCACGTGGTCGTCGTCGAGGACATCGTCGACACGGGCTTGACTCTCCAGTACCTCCTGCGCGTGCTCGCCGCACGCCACCCCGCCTCGCTCGAGGTTTGCGCTCTCTTCGACAAGGATGTCCGGAGGATCGTCGATCTCGACATCGCTTTCAGGGGCTTCTCGATTCCCGATAGGTTCGTGATCGGATACGGGCTCGACCACGACGAGCTGTACCGGAACTTGGACGCCCTGTATGCCGTCACGGACATCGAAGCCCTGGTGCAAGAGCCCGCCCGCCACGTCCCCTCCTTCTTCCCTGCGGCGGGTTCCGGACGCTGAGCATGGGTCCCCACGGAGAGGATCTCACTGCGTGGGCAGGCAGCGAATCCCCGTCCGGATGCTGTGATACGCTCCCCACGACGGCAGAGGGAGGTGCCCTGCGTGATCGAAATGTCTCTCGTCGGTGTCCGTGTCGAGCTCCCGACGAACCAACCGATCGTGCTTCTCCGTGAGGCCGACGGGGAGCGCTTCCTCCCGATCTGGATCGGCGGTGTCGAGGCGCAGGCGATCGCGTTCGCCCTTCAGGGAATGTCCACCCCCCGGCCTCTGACCCACGATCTCTTCAAGGAGGTCCTGGTGGCACTCGGGGTCGGGGTGAGGCGGGTGGTCATCGTCGAGTTGCGCGAAGGCACGTTCTATGCAGACCTCGTGCTCGAACGCGACGACAAGGAGATCGTGGTGTCTGCACGGCCGTCCGACGCGATCGCTCTCGCGGTACGCATAGGGACTCCGATCTTCGCCGTCGAGGATGTGCTGGACGAGGCGGCAATCCTCATCACCGACGACGAGGAGGAGGCGGAGGTGGAGAAGTTCCGGGAGTTCCTCGACGAGGTAAGACCCGAGGACTTCGAGGGCTGAGCGCTGTGGGTGACGTGGCTCGAATCCGTGGACCTCGCCGCGTTGACCCCCGGGTCCCTGTGGACTACGTTGGAATGCCACCCGTGTAACTCGTCCCTTGGGGAGCGAAAGTGGCGCCCAGTAGAGCAACCGGTTTCGATAGCGACGGAGTGAAGCTGTCCTTCGGCGGACCCGAGGCGGCGAACCTCGTGGGTATCACGTACCGCCAGCTCGATCACTGGGCGCGCAAGGGTCTTGTGCTGCCGTCCGTTGTGCCCGCAAGCGGATCCGGATCACAGCGCCGCTACTCCTACAGGGACCTCGTCGAGCTCAAGATCATCAAGAGCCTGCGCGACGCTGGGCTCTCCCTCCAGAAGATCGAGCGCGCCTTCTCCTACATCCGCGAGCAGCTCGACGAGGAGCCTGCGGGCCTGCGCGTCTTCTCCGACGGGAACAGGGTCTACGCGAGCCGTTCGAACGAGGAGATCATCGACCTCCTCAACTCGGGGCAGGTCGTCTTCGGCTTCGCGCTCGACCCGATCCGTCAGGAGCTCACCGGCACGATCGATGAGCTTCACCCGGCTGCGATGGGTGACGTCAGTCCCGAGGTCCGGGAGATGACGACCTGACAGGGAGGGGAGCGGGGAAGGTGTCCGGGGTATTTCAGCCGGAGGGAGACGGCGCATCTCCGCAGCCCCTGCCCTCGAGTGGGCTGCGATTCCAGCACCGATCCGAGAAGCAGTTCGCCGAACTCCTCGACTTCTATCGAGTCCGCTGGGAATACGAGCCACGAACGTTCGTGTTCAGTCGGGACGGGGACGGGAATCCCACGGAGGCCTTCGCACCGGACTTCTACCTTCCTGATCAGGACCTATACATCGAGATAACGACGATGGACCAGCGCCTGGTGCGCCGCAAGAACAAGAAGCTGCGCAGGCTCGCGGAGCACTTCCCGGATGTGAACTGCAAGCTGTTCTATCAACGGGATTTCGAGGCCCTCCTCACGAAGTATGGCCTCACCTGAACACCAGGCCTTGTCCGGGGCATGGCAACGGTCTGTACCCTCGGAGTCCATGTCCGAGTTCCCCGGTGGTCCCACACCCCAGGCAGCCTCACAGGACCGTCGCCAGGCGGCGCCGAGGACGACGGCCTTGGAGAGCCGCCACCTCGCGTTGGGTGCACGTATGGTCGATTTCGCCGGTTGGTCCATGCCCATCCAGTACGAAGGGGTCGTCGCCGAGCATCTCGCCGTGCGCCGCACGTGTGGACTCTTCGACGTGAGCCACATGGGTAGCGTGTTTGTCCGGGGCGCTGATTCGCCGGTGTTCCTGCAGCGCACGTTGACAAACGACATCGGAAAGGCCGGGCTGGGCCGGGCTCAGTACACGCTCCTCTGCAACGACCAAGGTGGTGTCGTGGACGACCTGATCGTCTGCCACCTCGAGGTGGACGAATGGCTCGTCGTGCCGAATGCAGCCAACGTCGCCGATGTCGTGGATGTGCTCGGGGGCTTGGCGCGGGAGGCAAGCTCGGCAGGTGACGACGTCGAGGTGGAGGATGTGAGCGAGGAATGGGGGATCCTTGCCCTGCAAGGCCCCCGGTGGGAGGAGATCGCCGCAGAAGTCCTGCCGAACGCCAACCCTGGGAGGTTCCGCGTCGAACGGTTCCGGTCCGCCTGGGGTGACGGAATCGTGTCCGGCACCGGCTACACTGGCTCACCCGGCATCGAGTTGATGGCACCCGCTGCCACGATCGTCGGGCTCTGGGACGGTATGCAGGCCCCACTCGATGCTGTCGGGGGGATGCCCGCCGGACTCGGCGCGAGGGACACGCTCCGCCTCGAGATGGGATATCCCCTTCACGGACACGAGATCTCGGCAGAGATCTCTCCCCTCGAGGCCGGACTCGATTGGGTTGTCGCCTTGGATTCTTCGGACTTCCCCGGGTCCGCTGCGTTGCGGGAGCAGGCGGCGGGCGGTGTCAGACGAGAACTCGTCGGACTCCGCGGAAGAGATCGAAGGCCGCTTCGCGACGAGTGCCCCGTGCGCGACGCCGCTGGCAACGAGATCGGCACGATCACGAGCGGTGGCTACTCGCCGCTCCTGGAGCGGGGTATCGGCCTCGCCCTGGTCCGAGTCGGCTCGGTCCCGGCGAGCGTCGACCTGCGTGGTCGCGTGATCGACGTGGAGCCCGTGACACCCCCCTTCGTCGACATCTGACGCCCCCTCCATCCATCCACGTGGGCGGATCCAGACATCCCAGTGATGACAGAATCCACCCACGTCGGGTCGACAGGTGAGGTCGGTCGAGAGAGGGACGTCAGTCTTGGTGCGGCGTCCCTGCGATGTGACGGGCGAGCAGGTCTGCCATGCGACGAGCGCATGCACCGACGAAGAAGTGGTCGCAACCCTCGAGGACTGTGACCTCCGCACCGGGACCCAGTTCCTTCTCGAGTCCCAGGGGTGACACGAACGGGTCCCGGTCTCCCACGACGGCGAAGGCCGGGATACCGAGCCGACGTGAGCCGGTTCCATCCTCTTGGGCCTGCTGCGTTGCCGGCTCCGTCGCGTCTCTCCGGGTGGATCCGAACGCCAGCACCGGGGCGATCCCGAACCAGGACAAACGGCTTGTTGCCCCCTGCCGTGCCGCCCACGCGTGGCTCACGCCCCCGCCGAAGGACCAGCCTCCCACGGCGAGCGGACACCCCGGTTGGCGCCCTCGGACCCAGCGCGCTGCCGCATCGACATCCGCAACCTCGCCGTCAGTGCCCGTGTGCGTCCTGCCGCTGCGTCCAACGCCTCGGAAGTCGAACCGGAGGACGCCGCCACCCGATCTGCAGACCGCATCCTCCACTGTCAGAAGAAGGGGGTTGTGCATCGACCCCCCGTGTTCGGGATGAGGATGACACAGCACCACTGCAACGACGATCGAAGTAGACGACACCCACAGCGCGTCGAGCTCCACCCCGTCGGAAGTGATGAGAGTGACCCGCTCGCGGCTCCTCTGGTCGTGTGACACAGGGCGAACCTAGTTGTGATCGCGTGGCGGGCGCCCTCGGAGAGGGAAGCTGGCCTGAGGTGTCAGAAACGACGACCGGGAGCGCCCCAGCCACCACCCGCGCCCGGTCGAGGCGGAACTCCGGGCCCGGCAGGGGGGCCAGGCACCGGCTTGAAGGGAACGGGCCGGCCGGCAGGCTCGCTCGTCTGGGGCGAGGTCGGGGGAGAACCGATGGTGTAGGGCTTGCCGGGGTTCTGGACTTCCCACGGGGTCGAGGAGGCGTCGTACTCGGTCACCGGAATTGTCTTCAGGAGGTCCTGTTCTGCCTTCCATCGGAGGAGGTACCGCAGACCCAGCCCGGCAGCCACGCAAAGGCCACCCACGGCGAGGAGCACGAGGCCTGTCCCGACGAGCCGGTCGAGCATCGACGCAAGTACGGCATAGCTCACCTCACGGACGGTGGTGTCGGTCAAGCTGTTCACGACCCACCTGGGCACGAACACCCTGACCGCCACGGCGAGTACCGACACGACGCCGAGGCCAATCCCGATCCGGATCAATGTCCCCGGCCTGTCGACTGCGAGGGCGACGGCACCGGCGAGGAAGAGGATGCCGAAGAGGAGGCTCCAGAGTGGAAGGGCTTGGAGGATCCACTCCTGGGCGGCGAGGGACGGCAGACTGCCGGCCGGGATGACGAGCGATCCCAGGCCCTCCGGCGGGATGGCGTCCTTGATCGGGGGGTCGAGGTCTTCGAGGCGGTCCTCGAACTGGGTGCGAAACTCGTCGAGGTCCACGACAACGGGTTCCCCGGTTGCGTTGATCTCCAGAAGCTCGCCGTGAACGGCAACGACTGCCTGTGTGCTCGCCTGCTGGAACTCCGGAAGCTGGACGATGTCCTCCAACGCTCGCTGGAGCTCAGGTGTCACCTGACCGCCGGGAAGTTCTGACTCCTCGAGCCGGCCGGCGAGCGCCGTGGCGATATCCGCCCTGACGTCGACACGCTGGAAGGTGGCCGACACGGATTCCGTGAAGCCCTCCTCGTCGAGGATCGTGGAGTGGACCCAGTCGGAGGACGCCCAGACAGCGAGCGATACGAGGCCGGCGACTCCCAGAAGCGCCGACAGCAACCGGCGAAGCCGTGGCGTCACGACTGCCAACCGTTGGGCTCGACGACGAAGTGCGAGTCCAGAGACACGTCCGCCCCCACCCTGGTCCTGCTCAAAGTCTGTCCCTTCACCTGCAGCATCATGCTCTGAGAGTCCACGCCATTGCGCCTCGACGAATGTCGGGTAGCACTTAGACCTTCGCCCTCTGCCGGTGGGCCCCTCCCTGACGCGCCTACCTCGGGTGGGACGTCCTTGCTCCGGTTTACCCTTCAGAGATGAGTGCCGGAGAGGGCGTCCAACGCACCTACGGAGTCTACGAGCTGAACCACGCGATTCAGCAGGCGCTCTACAGGGCATTTCGCTACGAGATCTGGGTTCAGGGTGAGATCTCGGGCTTGCGTGGCATCCGCACGGACAGGAACCTCTTCTTCGACCTCGTGGAACCGGATCCGCGGAGTCCGGGTCGGCTGGCCCGGGCCGGGATCGCGATCCTCACGTCGCATCGACCGCGCATCGAGACTGAGCTCGACACCGATGAGATCCGGCTCGAGGACGGGATGCACGTCCGTCTCAGGGGTCGCGTCGACGTGTACCGGCCGCGAGGGCGCCTGCAGCTTACTGTGACCGGGATCGACGTCTCGTACACTCTCGGGCACCTCGCTCGCCATCGCGACATGGTCCTGCGCCGCCTGGCGGACGCCGGCCTGCTGGATGCCAACGCCAGGCGTCCGTTTCCCGCCTGCCCACTTCGCGTCGGGTTGGTCACGTCGGCGGGGTCCGCGGCTGCGGCGGACTTCCTCCACGAGCTCCAGACCTCCGGCCTCGGTTTCGACCTTTCAGTCTTCGACACGGCCGTGCAGGGGCAGCGTGCGGATGCCGGGCTCGCTGCGGGTGTGCAGGCCGTCGGCGACCGAGCGGACGTGATCGCAATCGTGCGAGGTGGAGGGTCGCGCACCGAGATGGCCGTCTTCGATTCCGAGGTACTGGCCCGTGCGATAGCGATGTCTCCGGTACCGGTGCTGACAGGCATAGGCCACGAGATCGATCTGAGCATCGCCGACCGGGTTTCTCACCTTTCGCTCAAGACCCCGACTGCGTGCGCCCGACACCTCGTGGAATCGGTACGGTCCTTCGCCACGCGTGTCGATCGAGGATTCGCGCAAGTCCTGGCTTTCGCCCGGCAGGATCTGACCGGGGCAGCAACGCGACTGAACCTGGCAGCGGGTTCCGTCGTGCGGGAGACTGCGCGGCGGACGCATCTCGAGACCCAACGTCTGACGGGACACCACAAGGCCCTGGTGGCCGGGGTACGGCGCGACATCCTCCACACGGACGAGCGCCTCCGTGGCTTCGTCCCTCGACTCGCCCGGGTTGGGGATCGGACACTGCAGGGCGAGAGGGAGCTTCGGCTCCTCCGAGCCCGGATTCAACGGGCAGCCGAGCGCGGCATCCTCCACGAGACGGCTCGCATCGACCATGCGGATACGATCGTGTCGATGTCCGACCCCGGACGTCTGACCGCGCGAGGTTGGGCGCTCGTCAGAGGGCCGGACGGAAAGGTAGTGGTGCGTACTTCACAGGTGCAGAGGGGAGACATCATCTCCATCAGTATCAAGGACGGCGATCTGACGGCAGTTGTGGACGAGCTCATTCGCGATACCGAGGAGGGATGATGGGGGAGCGCGACGGGCAACTCCCAAGCGCCGTACCCGACGGCTACAAGCAGGCGATCGAAGAGCTCGAGTCCATCATCGCCGAGCTCGAGGACGACGACCTGGACGTCGACTCGCTGGCAGACCGAGTCAGGCGTGCAAGTGAGCTTCTCGTGTTCTGCCGGACACGGATCTTCGAGACTCGCCTCGAGATCGAACGCGTCGTCAGCGAGCTCGACGTCCCGGAGGAGCCGGCTCCCTCGGTCCCGGATTCGGACCCATGGCAGGACTCACCCGGGTGACTGTCCCCGGGGCGGGCTCCAGCGTCGGGCCGGAGCAGGAATGCACACTCCGCCAACGATCAGGGGAGGATCTCGAAGCCTGTCGCCCCGGCTGGTTCCTCCTCGCGAACCTCCACTCCCGTCACGACGGCGTGCCTGGGCCCGACGCGACAGAACTCCAGCACAGACTCCACGTCCGCACGGGGCCCCTCGAGAACCACCTCCACGTCGCCGTCCGGGAGGTTTCGCACCCAGCCCCGCACGTCGTGCGCGGCCGCAACGCGCGCGGTCGACTGCCGGAAGAACACGCCCTGGACGCGACCGCTGATCCTCAGGACCAGTCTGCTCGCCGAGCCAGAATGTGGGCTCCCGTCGATGTCCGACGTCATCTTCGGAGCTCCTCGACCACGTGGTCGATGGCCCGCGTGAGCGACTCGACATCCCCGGGGTCGATCGCCGGGTACAGTGCCACGCGGAGTTGGTTTCGCCCCAGCTTCCTGTATGGCTCCACGTCCAGGATTCCGTTCCTTCTGAGCACGGAGGCGACAGTGGCGGCCTCGACAGACTCGGCGAAGTCGATCGTCGCAACGGTGTGGGAGCGTTCCTCGGGGTCCTCGACGAAGGCGCATGCGTAGGACGATCCGTCGGCCCACCCGTAGAGGATGCGCGCGGACTCGTCACAGCGAGACGCTGCGAACTCGAGGCCTCCGTTCTCGAGAATCCAATCCAGGGTGTGGGCCGTCAGGAACAGCGTTGCGATGGCCGGGGTGTTGTAGGTCTGGTCTTTGATGGAATTCTCGAGCGCGATCCCGAGGTGGAGGAACGCGGGGCAGTAGCGGCTTGCCGTGAGTCGGTCGAGACGCTCGATGGCAGCGGGGGAGAACGTCGCGATCCAGAGACCCCCTTCCGACGCAAGGCACTTCTGCGGAGCGAAGTAGTAGACGTCGAACTCGCTCGCATCCACACGCAGTCCACCCGCTGCCGACGTTGCGTCGACAACCACGAGGGCGTCCGGCGCGGAACCGGCTGGGCGGCGGATCTCCGCCTGGACCCCTGTGGAGGTCTCGTTGTGGGTCAGAGCGATCACGTCCGCTGACTCGTCGCCGGTCACGGCCGGGCGCGTGCCGTAGGGAGCCTCGACACGGAGAGGCTCGTCGAGATGTGGCGCTGCCGAAGCGGCATCGGCGAACTTCGCGCTGAACTCGCCGAAGACAGCGTGCTGACTTCTCCTGTCGACCAAGCAGTGGACCGCCGCGTCCCAGAACGCCGTCGTACCACCGTTGCCGACGAGAACCTCGTGCCCCTCGGGGAGGGAGAGCAGGTCCGCTACCCCCTCACGTATCCGGCGCACCAGATGCTTCACGCGATCCTGACGGTGGCTCGTTCCGAGAAGCTGTCCGGCACCCGCGGCGAGATCGGCCACGGCCTCGGCGCGAACCTTCGAGGGTCCCGAGCCGAACCGGCCATCGGCAGGGCGGAGATCGTCGGGCAGCACGATTCTCTCGGGCGATTGCGTCATCGGGTCGTTTCCTCTCGGCGGCTTCGGCGCTCCGGACTCGGTTCCGGCCGGACATCACGCAGGTTCGCACGACGAGACGACCGCTGTCACGCCGAAATTGCCCCGGGGAATATCTCTGCCGTGCAGGAACGGAGTGGCCATCCGAGAAATCTCATTGAGTGTGACGTAGCGGACACCGTGCGCGCCCATGCTCGGCGGACGGCACCGCCGGCCGCCCTTTCCATGAGACGTTGCGCTGCGGTAGGTTGGCGATGTTCATGGGAACAGTCAGGTCACTGGGCCAGGCATGCAGAGGTCTCGGAGGGAAGTCAGCGTGACAGACGTCGAACACCCTCGACAGACGGTCTCACCGGATGCGGGCCAGGTCGCCGCACAGTATCCGACCCAGCCGGGTGCGGTGGCGACCGCAGCTCCGACAGGTCTGGGCCGGTTCGTCCCGGACGCAGGCGAGCTGAACCGCAGGCTCGACGGGGTCGCCGACAAGCCTGTGCGTGCCCGGAAGCGCCCGTCCGCCCCCGAGGAGGCAGCCGGACCGAGCTCCTTCGTGCCTGCTGCGGTACGCGAGAACCTGTCTCTCAAAAGAGTACTGCTCGTTCTGCTCGCCGCCGGTCTGGTGACGATCCTCCTGCTGCTCCTCCTGACCGGCAACCTCGATTTTCGCGGCCCTCAGGAGACGAGCCAGACGGCACCACCGACCGAGCCCGTCGCCACGACGCCCACCGAGGATTCGACTTCCGAGACCCCGGTGCCCTTCGCAGACGCCATCGCGTCGGGCCTGCTATCGGGGACCGGTGAAGCTGCGTACCCGGCGGGAACCCCGAAGGACGCCATGACGGCCTTGATCTCGGCGGTCACCTATGCGAACCAGCCGCTCATGGCGAGTCTGCTGCATCCGGAAGCCCGGATTCCTGAAATCGTCCAGATCGTCGACGCCATGAGCTCTTCGTCGGCGAACCTCGCCGCCGCGTCTCAGACTGTGACCTGCACCGAGTCGGGTGAAACCGCGTCGTGCACGGCTCAGTCGGCGGGACTTCCACGCGAGGTCCAGTTCGTGAAGGCGGGCAACGTCTGGCAGCTCACCGGGTGGGCTTGATCGGGCCCGTTCGAGCTCAGGTTCCCTGCTGGTACCTGTCGAGCAGCTCTTTGATGTCGCTTTCGCGAAATCGCCTGTGTCCACCGAGAGTCCTCACCGAGGAGATTCGCCCCTCGCGTGCCCACCGCGAAACCGTCTTGCCGCTGACGCCGAAGAGGTCGGCGACCTCCGAGACGGTCATGAGTTTGGTGCCACGTTCGGATTGGTGCTTCATAACCACCCAAACAGCGTAACCGCTCACTGAGAGAAAATCAGAAGAAATCCCCAATGAGCACGGAACCCACGATTCGTGCGGAATCAACCCACGGTGGGTCCGGTTTGTATACTCAGGCGCCGCTCACATCTCCTTCATACCCGCTCCGACACTTCACAGGAGAGCCTTCGGTGGCGACGCGCAAACCAAGCTTCAAGAAGGGCGACAGGATCGTCTACCCCCCTCACGGTCCGGTCACGGTCGACCAGGTCAAGACCGAGGTGGTGTTCGGCGAGAAGCGCCGCATGCTCGTAGTGCGGGCCGACGAGAACGACCTCGTGCTGAAGGCGCCGATCGACAAGTGGGAGGAGATCGGCATCAGGCCGCCGATGTCGAAGGCCACCGCCCGCGACGTGCTCAGGATCCTCTCGGAGCCTGCCACGGCGCAGTCGGCGCAGTGGTCACGCCGCTTCAAGGCTCACAACGAGAAGCTCCATTCCGGAGACCCGATCCAGATCGCCGAATTGATTCGCAACCTCGAGCTGGCGGACGCCAAGAAACCCGTCTCCGCAGGGGAGAAGCGCCTTCTGAAGTCGGCACGGCATTCCCTCGAGGGCGAGCTTGCGATCACTTACAACGGGGACAGGGAATCCGCGGCAAAGAAGATCGACAAGGCGCTCGCCAGCAACCCGGAGATGATCGCCGCTGCGAGCTCCAAGGGCGACCCCGACGCACTCATGGACCTCGAGATGGAGGAGTCGGAGAGGCCGGGGTGAGACGGACGACCGGTCTCTGACGGCATACACCTGGGTACGGATCCATGTTCGACCTCCCCGTTGCGGTTTGTCTCGGGTTCACAGTCTTGCTCGCTGCCGGTGACTGGCTCGCAGTCGTCCGGCGTTCCAAAAGCCTCGAGTACTTCTTCAAGCCCGCAACGATGGTGGGCCTCGCCGCAACCGTCGTAGCGTTGGGCGCGTCACAGGAAGCAGACCCCTGGCAGCTCGGACTCTGGATCGCCGCCATAGTCCTGTCCATGGCGGGGGACATCTTCCTGATGCTCCCGCGTGATCTCTTCGTGGCAGGCCTGGCGTCCTTCCTACTCGCGCACCTGGCCTACATCGCCGGGCTCAGCATCCCGTCACTCGAAAGCCCTTGGACCCTCGTTGCGTCTGTCACGCTCGTTGCGGTTCTCGCCACTCCTCTCGCCCGCCGTGTCCTTCGTGGCGCAGACGGCGGCGACCGCGGCCCAGTTGCGCTGTACGTCGTCGTCGTCTCGGCAATGGTGGCTGTCGCGCTCACGCAGCCGTGGAGAGAGGGCCCACCCCTGTGGGCGGGGGTCGTTGCCGCGTGCGGTGCGCTGCTCTTCTACGCCTCGGACGCGATGATCGGATGGGGGCGGTTCGTCGGCCCCTTCAAGGGCGTGGACCTCGCAATCATCGTGACGTACCACGTCGGTCAGATACTCCTCGTGGCGGCACTCGTCAGGTAGCGATTCCCTCGCACTACCCGTCTGGGAGGTCGATGTCGTAGGATTCCTGGCATCCAGCCCCGCAGGCGTACTGCCGCGGGAGCGATCCGAGATCACCCGGCGGGGGAATCGAGCGAAAGGAATCCCATGGGAGACGCATACATCGTCGGCGCGGTGCGCACGCCGTGTGGACGCAAGAATGGCCGCCTGTCAGGCTGGCATCCGATCGACCTGGGGGCATTCGCGCTCAACAGCCTCGTCGAACGCACGGGTACCGATCCCGATCTGGTCGAGGACGTTGTCTTGGGCTGCATCGATCAGGTGGGAGCGCAGAGTGCCAACATCGCGCGCAACGCCGTGCTGGCGGCCGGCTGGCCCGACACGGTGCCGGGAACGACCGTCGACAGGCAGTGCGGATCGTCCCAACAGGCCCTGCACTTCGCTGCCCAGGCGGTGATGAGCGGCGTCCACGACATCGTGGTGGCCGGCGGGGTCGAGTCGATGAGCACGGTGCCGCTTGGCGGGAACGCTGTTGCGGGACACAAGGCCGGCTTTGGGGTTCCCTACAGCCCGCTCATGAAAGAACGTTACCCAGGGGTCCGATTCGACCAGTTCCAGGGTGCGGAGATGATTGCGGCCAAGTGGGGCTTGGACCGTGAGCAGCTCGACAGGTTCGGGCTCTCCAGCCACGAGAAGGCCGCCCGCGCAACCGAGGAGGGCAGGTTCGAGGCCGAGATCGTCCCCGTGCCGGGTGGGGTCGACGGGGACGAGAGCACCATGACCCGCGACGAGGGCATCCGATACGACGCATCGATCGAGGCGATGTCGCAGCTGACCCCCCTCGGCGAGAACGGAGTTTTGACAGCCGCAACGTCGAGCCAGATATCCGACGGAGCATCCGCCGTCCTCGTCTGCAACGACGAAGGACTCGCACGCCTCGACGCCACACCCCGTGCACGCATCCATGCGATGAGCCTGGCGGCGACCGACCCCGTCGTCATGTTGACGGCGCCGATTCCTGCGACCCAGCGGGCGCTCGAGCGAGGGAAGCTCTCCATCGACGACATCGACCTCTTCGAGGTAAACGAAGCCTTCGCCAGCGTCCCGCTTGCCTGGCTCGCTGACACGCATGCCGATCCGGACAAGCTGAACGTCAACGGCGGCGCGATCGCCCTCGGCCACGCCCTCGGCAACAGCGGCACACGCCTGATGACGACGCTGCTCCACGAGCTCGAGCGCACTGGCGGCCGCTGGGGCCTCGAGACGATGTGCGAAGGCGGGGGACTGGCCAATGCGACCGTGATCGAGAGGCTTTGAGCCACCGTCTCAGGTGCCTTCCCCGCCGGGAGTGGCCACATCCAGCGAGCGTCCCTCGGAACCGGATGGATTTCAGAGATCGCCCGATCCACGACCTTGTCCACGGTCAGCGTCCAGGACCCGACGCTGGAGGATTCGCCGGGTGCCGATATGTGCCCGAGGCGGTCGAGCACCAGACGGGCGACCGTGGTGTAGTCGCCTCAGGGCAGATCGATCCCGATGTCTCCGAGGTCGTGCACCGGGAATCCTCCGGGCAGGCGCACAGAGCCATCGGGCTCGCGCCGCACTGTCGCCATGTTTCGATCCGCTTCGTCGAAGATCTCGCCGACGAGCTCCTCGATCAGGTCTTCCATAGTCACGATTCCCTCCGATCCACCGAATTCGTTCACGACGACAGCCAGCTGCTGTCGGTCGGCCTGCAGGATCCGCAGCGCGTCCAGGACCGAGACGGTCGCGAGAAGAAGCGGGCACGCGCGGGCATGGTCGCCAACGGTACCTTGCGCACCCACGAGGTCGCGTAGGTGGACGACACCGTCCACCGTGTCGAGACCGCACCGGACTACTGGCACTCGTAAGTGCCCACTCGCCGCCAGGACCGAAAGCGCTCGGGCAGCACCTTCGACCGACTCGAGGGTGACGACCTCCCGCCGCCCGACGATCTCCCTCAGTTGTCGGTCCGCGACCTCCATGGCACCCGCGATGATCTCACGCTGGTGGGGCGTAAAGAGGTACTGGCTCTGTACGAGCTCGTGGACCTCCTCCTCCGCTACCTCCAGTCGATCCCGAGTGGGATCCGTACCGTGAGATCTGTCGCCTGTCCGAGCAGCCACACGATCGGTTTGGTCAGTGTGGACAGAGCCATCAAGGGCCGCGCGCTGGCGAGCGCCCAACCCTCTGCACGCTGCATGGTGAGGCGCTTGGGGGCGAGGTCCCCGACCACGAGCGTCACGAAGGTCAGTGCGGACGTGACGAGGAGGATCGCGGTCGGTTCGGCCAGATCGCCGAGAAACCCAATGGTTCCACCAGTGGCTCGGCGAGGGACACCGCTGCAGTCGCCGATGCCAGAACGCCGGCGGGGGTGATCCCGATCTGGACGGTCGCAAGGAAGCGGTCGGGCTCACGCGCCAGCATGGTGCCCGATCGGCCCGATTCGTCGCGCTCCTCCAGCTTGCCCAGCTTGCCCAGCTGGCCCTCTCTGAGAGTCACGAGGGCGATCTCACTACCTGCGAAGGCCGCGTTCACGAGGACCAAGAACACGATCAGCACAACTTCGATCCAGAGTGCCATTTCCGACCTGCCTCTCGAGAACCTGTTGCCCGGGGCTCGCGACATGCCGGTCCTCTGCTCGATCGAGCCCATTCGGACTGCGTGACCCGACAGTGGGCTGCCGGGACGATTGAGCCCTGCCCGCAGGCCGGCACGTATCCTCAGGATGTGACCGATCGCCTGGCTCGGATGTGGGAAGGGGTGGTTTCTTCCGGGTTGGAGGGCCGCTCGCCCGAGGGGAGCGTCTTCGCGCGCCAGCTGAACGGCTTCGTCGCGGCCGGGGGCATCATGGTGATGGCATCCGCAGTTCCTCTTACCCTCGGCACTGCGCCCGGGACCGCTGCCGTCGCGTTCAGCTTCGGTTCGTTCGCGGTCCTATTCCTCATCGCTGTGCGGTCCGTACCGGACAGGCGACTGCGCATCTGTGGACACGTTGCCGGCGGCGCTGCCATCCTCGCAGTCGGGCTCGCCCTGGCGATGCAAGGCGACGCGACAGGCCTCCCCGGCTTCTGGTGGATGGCGCTCGCTCTGCTGTCGATCGTTCACCTTCTCGGCAGGACGGCCGGTGCAGCTTGGACCCTTGTGGCGATCGGCATCCTCACCGCCATCGGGATCCGGGACAGCGTTTCCGAAGGGCTACCCCCGCGCTCCGCTCTCTCCGAGGTCGCGGCATCCGCTGTCTTCCTGCTCGCGGTTCTCGCGTTCGGCTCCTTCGTGAGGGCGCTGTCGGTCAGGCAGATCTCGGAGCTCGAGCGTCAACGCCGCACGATTCTCCGTCAAGGCAGGGAACTCGACCGCGAGAGGAGACGGGTCGACTCTGCTGTTGCCGGAAGCCGGGCGGCGTCCCGTCAGATCGAGGCCGTGAACGAGGACCAGAGGGAGGCTGACGCTGCGAAGGCGGAGCTCCTGACATCCGTCGGACAGGAGATCCGCGACCCGATCAACGCTGTCCTTGGCGCGGCAACCCTGCTGATCGAGGACGGACTGAGCTCCGAACAGGCAGACCTGGCGCGGGCGATACGTGATTCGGCGTCAGAGCTGCTGTCCGTGATCGAAGATCTCGTCGTGTTCACCCGACTCGAGAGTGGGAGTGTCGAGCTCGAAGACGTTCCCTTCAGGATGGACGACCTCCTCACGGACGTCACGGAATCCGTCACCTGGCGCCTGCCCGAGGCCCGCGTGGAGCTCGTTGTCGTCCACGGCGCCGACCTCGAAACGGAGGTGCGCGGTGACCCGGTCCGCCTCAGGCAGGTTCTCGAATCTCTTGTCGAGGTCGCCGTCGGCCAAGGCCGGCACGGAGCCGTGACTTTGAGGGCAGACTGGAACGCGACAGCCGACGCCGTCCGGTTCGAGGTGGCGAGCACCTCCCTGGGGTCGGCCGAGATCGACGAGATCCAAGATGCTCTGGGGCGTCTCGCCACCGACTCCCGGCGCACAGACAGCCGGGACCTGCCCATCGCGATCTCCACGGACCTCGTCTCCCTGATGGGCGGAACGCTCCAGACACACATGGAGGACGGCCTCTTCGTTGCGTGGTTCGAGGCACCGCTCGCCCGGGACGCCGGGGAATTGGTTGAGTCCATCGAGCGAACTCGTGACGCCATGGCGTCGCTGAACGTCCTGCTTGTCGAGTCCTCGGACCCGAGCAGGGCAGTTCTCGAGGGCCAGCTCTCGACCTGGGGCGTGCACTGTGACAGCGTGGGTGGGATCGCCGACGCACCCGGGCGCGACTACGACCTCGTCATCCTCGGGGTCGACCGCGAAGCCGTAGGCACCTCGGACCAGGCACGTCCACACGAGCCCAACGGTGACGAGGTCATGGCGCGTGACCTCACGAGCGCGCAAGGATGTGTGCTCCTCGTCGTGCCGGTGGAGCCGGAACGCCCCCGCGGAGACGGAGTGCTGTACATGCAGAAGCCCGTCCCGTTGCGCGAGCTTCGCGAGCTCCTCGAGTGGCTTGCCTCCTCGCGCTCGGGATCACGGTTGGAAGGTCTTTTCGGAGTGGGCGACGTGACGAGCGGCCTGGCCGACCGCCACCTGCTGGTCGTCGAGGACAACCCGGTCAACGCAAAGATCGTCCGCAAGATGTTGGAACGTATGGGTATGAGGGCGACGTGCCTTTCCTCGGGGGCCGAGGTCCTGGACTTCCTCGAGTGCAACGAGGTCGACGCGGTCCTGATGGACTGCCAGCTCCCCGAGATGGACGGCTACGAGGCCACGAAGGGGATCCGTCGCCGTGAGGCGATGCTCGGTGGGCACCTCCCCGTGATCGCACTCACCGGCGGGGTCGAGGAGGCTGCCCGCCGCCGCTGCCTCGAAGCCGGGATGGACGACTACCTGGGCAAGCCGGTGTCGCCCGAGGATCTCGCAGCTTGCCTCGCTCACCACCTCGGGTTGGTCGGTGCCTGACTTCCAGTGCCGGCGAACCGGAGGTCACGCAGAACCCAGTTCAGCCGGACTCGGTCCGGCCTCAGGATGCCAACGCCGTACCGGGTGCGTGTCACCCAGCCCGCGCGCCTCGCGCCACTTGGCGACTTCCCGGCCGAGAGCTGTGGCCGGTGTCGCGGCCTCCGTGTACTCCCGGGCCAGTTGGTAGAAGTTCATGCGCGCACCGAGCTTCGCGAAGATCGCGTTCAGGCCGATGTTTATGCGCATCAGGAAGAGCTGACCCGGTGGAGGCTGCAGGTAGCGCATCGTTCCAGACTGGTCGAGCGGGTTCATCGTCACGCTGTTCACCCACTCCTGCGACAGGTGGAATACGCAGTCACGCGTGTGCGGCTCCCACTGCCTGAGGAAGTACTCCTGAAGCTCCTCGGCGAGTGCGGGGTCGCGACCCTGCCTGCTCAGGAATCCATGCCGGTCGAGCAGGGCTTGGAACTCCGGGGCATCGAGCTCCTGTACGCCACGCATGAATTCGAACAGACGGTCGATCTCGTCTGAGTCGAAGAACCGCACGCACCCGAAGTCCAGGAAAGCGATCCTGCCATCCTCGAGGAAGAGGTAGTTGCCCGGATGGGGATCCCCGTTGAACAGGTGGTGACGGTTCAACGAGTCGAACACGAAACGGTAGATGCCTTCCGAGATCAACTGTCTATCGTGGTCCGGAAGGCCCACAGCCTCCGACAGGCCGAATCCGTCGATCCATTCCATCGTGAGAACCCGCCGCGACGAGAGGTCGTGGAACACCCGCGGGATCACGACGAAGGGATGATCCTCGTAGAGGTCGACGAACGTCTGCTGGTTCGCGGCTTCGATCCCGTAGTCGATCTCCTCCACCACGCGCTCGCGCAGCTCCCTGACGAAGTTGTCCGTGTCTCGTCCGGGATAGATCATCTTGCCGACGGCTGTGAGCATCGCCGTGTTGTCAAGGTCGGCACGGATCGCCTGCGCCACACCGGGGTACTGGACCTTCACCGCCACCGCCTGCCCATTGTGAAGCCGCGCACGGTGCACCTGCCCGATCGAAGCCGCTGCGGAAGGCTCCCTCTCGAACTCGGCGAACAACTCGTCGGGTGGGAAACCGAACTCCTCCACCACGACGGCCTCCACCAGTCCGTAGTCCATCGGGGGCGCCTGGCTCTGGAGCGACTGGAGTTGGCTCTTGAGCTCCTCTGGCAAACCGTCGGCCGTGAAGGAGAGGATTTGGGCGAACTTCATCATGACGCCCTTCATGTTCCCGAGCGTCTGGACTATCTCCGTCGACGAGGCGAGATGCGCCCTCTCACGCAGTTCTCGACGCCTCTCCTCGCCTGCGAAGAGACCGCGAGCGCGGGCAATCGTGTGGGCCCTGGCACTCCTCGCGGACATCTTCATGAGCTGCGAAGACCTGCCCACTCGCCCCGTATGGATATGTCCCTGGCGCTTTCGCCCGAGAAGGACGAAAGCGACCGCGAGCAGCGCACCAAGAGCCACGAGGCCGATGAACACCCAGAGCACCCAGTCCACGTCTACCTCCGATCCGCAAGGCGGGGTGAACAGCGTTAAGGCTAAGCGGTGCCGGGCGCGGACTCAAACGCGTACGGCGCCGACACCACCGATCACCCAACGTCGAAGCTGCCGCCGCGGCCCTTACCTTCCCTGAATCTGGTGGCGCCCTCAACGGTCTCGCCTGTGGCGACGACGTCGAGTCCGTGGCGGAACTCGTTCGAGAGCGCGTCCGGCAATGCGAGACTCCATTGCTCGATCGACGAGAGCCTGTCGTGGCGAAGGCAGGCTTGAGGGAAGCCGGCGAGAACGCGGCCGAGCTCCACTGCTGCGCCCAGTGCCTCGCCACGAGGCACGAGCCTGTTCACCAGGCCCATGGCGACTGCCTCCTGACCTGAGACGCCGCGACCGGTGAGGATGAGATCGGCAGCTCGCGAGGCGCCGACAAGACGGGGAAGCCGGACGGTCCCCCCGTCCACGAGGGGGACTCCCCAGCGCCGGCAATACACTCCGAAGACGGCATCCTCCGCGGCCACGCGCAGGTCGCACCAGATCGCCAGCTCGAGGCCCCCTGCGACGGCAAACCCCTCGACGGCGGCGATCACAGGCTTCGACAGGAGCATGCGGGTGGGACCCATCGGTCCGGGACCTTCCGGTGTCATCCGGTTCATCCTCCCCGGTTCGCCCGAGATCGCCTTCAAGTCCGCTCCGGCACAGAAGGTCCCTTCTGAACCGGTGAGGACCGCAACGGCTAGCTCCGGGTCGCCGTCGAAGTCAGTGAACGCAGCCTCGAGCTCGTCTGCGGTGGGCCTGTCGACGGCGTTGCGCGCCTCTGGCCGGTCGATCGTGACGACGAGAACTGGGTCGTAGCGGTCGACTCTGACGCGAGGTCTCACGACGTCCTCACGCCGCAGCCCAGAGGTTCGGGTGATCCTTGCTGCACACGACAGCACCTTCTTCGAGGAGGAGATCGAGATGACCCACGACTTCGGACAGCCCGAGCATCACGTTCATCCCGTCCAGATCGGGGAACATGACCCGGGAGAGCTGGTATACGGAGGCGGGGCCGTGTCGCGACACAATGCCGTGGATGTGATCTGCACGACGTCTGTGGTGGTCCCGCATCGACCTCACCAGGCGTGGCACGTCCCGAAACGCCGGGCCATGGCCGGGCAGGACGGTCTCGGGTGCCAGTGCGGCGAACCGGTCCAGCGTCGTCAGGTACTCGACGAGGCTGCGTCTGCGACCCAGCTCGGAATCCTCGTCGAGCTCGATGGCAGGGTTCGGGGTGATGAGTGGGAGAAGATGATCGCCCGAGAGAAGGAGGTCGCCGGACGAGAGCGAGACATGGCCTTGGGCATGACCCGGGGTGACGTGCACGTCGAACGAGCGCCCACCCGCCTCCCGGGAATCGCCGTCGTTCAGGAGCTCCAGCCGGTCCTGCCCGGGACGCCTGACCATGGCACGGATCATCTCGAGCCCCACGGGGATGGCGAGCAGGATCTCCTCCGGGATTCCGAGATCGGACACGACGGTGCGCGCGTGGTCCTCGTTCCATCCGCGGTCCAGGATCTTGCCTTCCTCGCCGCGACCGCAGAAGAATGTCGCCGCGCTCCTCTCCGCGATCCAGCCCGAGAGCCCGAAGTGGTCCGGATGCCCGTGCGTCAGCACGACCTGGTCGATTTCGGCAACCGCCACGCCGGCTCGGTCGAGGAAGTCCTCGAAGATCCGGATCGACTCCGGGATGTACATGCCGGGGTCGATCACGGTGATGGGCCGCTCGGCGAGGAGCCAGCAGTTGACGGGCCCCACCGGGAAAGGCGTGGGCAGCTCGACGAGCTCGACGCAGTCGGGCAGTTCTCTCGCGAGTTCGGTGAGCGCTTCGTTCGGCATCCGGGCCGAGGCTAGTTGACATCAGTGTCAACGAGGGACTCGGGTCCGGCTCGGTGGCGAGTCCTCGCGTGGGCCGGCTGTCAGGACAAGGGCACAGGAGTGTCGCAGTAGCTGCCCGGGCCGTTCTTGCGGAGGATCGTGGGATGCCGCGTCATCTTCTGGCAGCCCTGCACTGACCAGCTGTAGACCCCTTCGCTGTCGGGGAAGTTCCGGTACGAGAGGACCACCCTTCCGCCGATGTGCCGGAGGATCACGGTGCCTTCCATCTCGCCGGGGGGTGCCGGTCATTATCACCTCGACGGGCTGGTCCCTGTCGGCCCAGTAGCAGAAGCATTCCACTGGGAGCCGTTCGTCCCCGACGAGATCCTCGGTCTGGTCGAGATGGGGGGTCCCGCAGGACGGAAGCGGAGTGCGTGCCACTACCGCTGCCGGGTGGGGCGCCCGCCCGGCCGGCGGGGCCGACGGAGCGGGAAGCTGCGGAGCCGTGGACCCCGACGACGGCCCCTGGCTCCCCGAGGATCCCCCGGGCGCGGACTGTCCGTCTTGCTGTGCGCCCGGTCCCTCGTCCTGTTCCTCCACAGCCTGTTCAGGTCCGGGCAGTGAGGTCGTGGGGCCGGCCGCCCCGGTTGCGGCGGGGCCTCCGGAGTCATCCCTCGGGAGTCTTTTCGTCCTGCCGGTGGTCGTCGTGTCGGCGGGTTCGATCTCGGCTGTGTCCCGGGACAGAAGGACCACCAAGGCAATGATCAG
>QWHP01000232.1 GCA_021404985.1 Actinobacteria bacterium ATB1 | reverse complement strand
CCGCGGCAAGAAGTGCTCGCCGACGTCCTCGCTCCCTACATCGCCACGTGGGGAGGGCGGTGACAGATCATCGCCTCGATACCAGGCGGCGCAATGTGACGTAGTCCCGTATTCGGGTCAGCGGAGGCGTGGGTGGCACTCACACGGCGGACGTGTTTCTCGATCTCTCCTCTGGTCGCGACGGGCGCTGCCACGGGCATCCGGCGCCCGCTCCGGCTCGGAACCTCCCGCCACCCTCCGGTAGAACAGCGAGTGACCGTGCCGCACGGTGCCGGTTCCGGATAGGCCGAAAGAGAGGAGAGTCGTGGCGGCCCTCGCGCTGGCGATGTTGGGCCTGTTCCTCGCCGTCGGCTTGGGACTGCAGGGCTGGTTGCAGTATCGGCGTACCGGCTACAGCGTGTTGCGCGGCCTGTACCGCAGACCGCTCTCCGAGGAGTGGTGGATCGGCGAGTGCTGGCTGGTCGGCTTCCTGTGCGTCGCGCTGGCGGCCGCCCTCGAAGTGGCCGAGGTCGTGCACCCATTCTCGCCGGTGCCCGGTCCAGCGCGGCTCGCCTGCGCTGCCCTCGCCATAGTGGGTTTCGCGGCAACCCAGTGGGCGGTCGTGACTATGGGTGAGAGCTGGCGGGTCGACGTGAACGACGCGGACCGCACGAGGCTGGTGACCAGCGGGCCCTTCCGTGTCGTCCGCAACCCCGTGTATTCGTCCAGGATCGTTCTCGTCACCGGTGCGCCTTTGATGGTCCCCACCGTGCTGTCCTTCGCTGGCGTGGTCTCAGTGCTGGCCGGGCTCGAACTTCAGGTGAGGCGCCTGGAAGAGCCATACCTGCTTCGTGTCCACGGCGAGGAGTGGCGGGCCTACGCCTCAGACATCGGACGCTTCGTCCCGCGGATCGGCCGGCTGGTTCGCCCGGCTGGGGTCAGATGATCACAGCTCCCGCATGCGGATTCTGTCGAGCCTGCGCAGGAGTCGCTTCAGGAGGGGCGCGCCGAACGCGAATCTCGACATCCCCTTTCGTGGTCTGACAGCCGGCGAGGTGCGCGTCACTTGGTGGCTGGCGGTTGTGGGCGGCCCGCTTGCGGCTCGCCCACGATAGGAACAGAGAACAGCGTCCTCGAGAGCAAGCGAACTGTGCGAGGCGCGTCGTACGATCTCCGTCCGCGGGCCGTCCATTCGGTCGAGGCAGAGCCGGCGACCGATCCTCGACGGCGCGCGCCGCAGCGTTCACCCGTGCCCTGGGCCGGGGGGTTATGTGACGACACCGCGGGCGTCCGTCGAGATGCGGGTGCCGGACGTGCCCGAGACGAGGTCCTCGATATCGGCGAGCCGGCCGATGACGGTGGGATTCACGGTGGCGCGGGCGAAGTCGCATGCGGCCGTGACCTTGGGGAGCATCGACCCGGCGGCGAACTCGCCTGCGTGTCCGGCGAGGATCGAGTCGGGGTGGGCCTCGGTCACCGCCTTTTGGTCCGGGGTCCCGAAATTGCGACAGGCGGCGGGTACGTCGGTCGCCATCACGAATACGTCCGCGCCGAGGTCCCGGGCGAGCAGTGCGCCCGCGTGGTCCTTGTCGATCACCGCCTCGACCCCGTGCAGGTGGCCGTCGGCATCGTACGCCGTGGGAATTCCGCCGCCTCCGGCGCAGACGACCACGCAGTCGGCGTCGAGCAACCACGCGATCTGGTGCTGTTCGAGGACCTTCTTGGGTGCCGGCGACGGCACGACGCGGCGATGGCGGTCGCCGTCGGTGGGAAGGTCCAGCCACGCTCGCGCTCGAGCGCAGCCGCCTTGTCTGCCGAGTAGAGGGGACCTATCGGCTTGCTCGGGTCCGCGAACGCGGGGTCGTCCGGGTCGACCCCGATCATCGTGAGCAACGTCGCCACGGATCGCCCGACTCCGAGCCTGTTCCTGAGCTCCGGCTCGATGAGATAGCCGATCATGCCCTGAGTCTCGGCACCGAGCACGTCGAGCTGGTAGGGAGGAACAGCCTCGAAGGCGGCTCTTTCCAGCCGAGCAGGCCGATCTGCGGGCCATTGCCGTGCGAGACCACAAGTTCGTGAGTCGCGTTCGGCGCGAGATGTGCACAGGCCACGGCCACGTTGGCACGCTGGTTCTCGTGCGTCATGGGTTCCCCGCGCCGCAGCAAGGCGTTGCCGCCGAGGGCGACGACGACCCTCTTCACCGGGTACCGGGCCTTCTGCCGGAGCTGGTCGAGTCTGGGACTGTAGGGCGGAACGGGTACACCCGCAAGAGCCCTCGGTCCCAGGGCCAAGGCCTGCTGCGGATGCATTCCCGCACAGCGTCGGCCTCCGCCCGTCGATCTCGTCAGGTTCTCGACGTCGTTCCTCAACATCCGAAGGAACCCACGGTTCACACGCCTGGTCACACGGTCCGCCTGCAGGGTGGGTCCAGATGCAAACGACACCGACGTGGACGGAGCGGCAAGTGCCCAGATATGTGATCGAACGGAGCATCCTCGGTGCCGGGCCCCTCAGTGGTCCCGAGCTCCACGACATCAGCGCGAAGTCGAACGAGGGCTCGCCTCCATGGCTCCCCGGGCGCAGTGGAGTCACAGCTACGTCACCGACGACAAGAACTACTGCGTCTACATCGCCGACGACGAGCAAGCCGTGAGAGAGCACGCCACATGCGGCGGCTCCCTGCCGACTTCATAGCAGGGGTTCCACGCCTTCATCGACCCGATCACGGGAACCTGACAACGCACGCACCCCGGATTGCCGGTGGACTTCGAACAGCGCGGGCCTCTCACAGGGGTCCTCACTGGGAGCGCTCAGGTGAGGCTCCTGGCAGACCCAAGGATGACGCAGATCGAGGTGCGTCTCCCGGGCAGGCCGGTCGTGCTGTCGACGGCGTTGCCGCACCGCCACCCAAAGGCGCCGAGGCGTGGGGTCTGCTCGCCCACCTCGCGTCGACGCGGTAGGCGCAAACCCGATCCGGGCTCTCCGAGATCCTGTTCTGTGAGGCCGACGACCCACTCGGCGCGCCGGGGAGAAAGACCCGGAAGGGGTTGGCAGCCAGTTGGATTCCTCGCTTGGTGAGTCGGAACCGTTCGTCAGTCCAGCAGCTTGACCTTATGGGCTGCGAACCCCTCGTCACCGAGGCTCCCCTGCTGGGCAGCGTGGCGGTGATATGGCACAATCGCTGCCGTAACCGGAGGGTCGGAGCCAGCTCAGCGCCCGCGTCGTCAGCCATCCGGGGGGCACCAGATCAAACTCGAAGGAGTCGCCGGGTGACGAAACCGGCCAGGGGGAAGTCGGCTCAGGACGTGGTTCAGGCACGGGGGAGGACGTCGAGCCCGCCCGCGCCCCATCCCGCCGACAGCCACGACCGGATCCGCGTGCACGGTGCACGCGTCAACAACCTCAGGGACGTCACCGTCGAGCTCCCGAAGCGCCGGCTCACGGTGTTCACGGGCGTGTCCGGTTCGGGCAAGAGCTCGCTCGTGTTCGACACGATTGCAGCGGAGTCCCAGAGGCTCATCAACGAGACCTACAGCGCCTTCGTACAGGGCTTCATGCCGAACCTCGCTCGACCGGAGGTCGACTTCCTCGACGGTCTCACGACGGCGATCATCGTCGACCAGGAGCGGATGGGTGCCGACGTCCGCTCGACGGTGGGCACTGCGACCGACGCGAATGCGATGTTGCGGATCCTCTTCAGCCGCCTCGGTGAGCCGCACATCGGCCCTCCGGGGGCCTACGCGTTCAACGTACCTTCGGTGAAGGCGAGTGGGTCGATCACGGTCGAGCGCGGGGCGAAGACGAAGCGCGAGAAGGCGACCTTCACGCGACTCGGCGGCATGTGTCCCCGCTGCGAGGGCCGTGGCTCGGTCACCGACTTCGACCTCTCTGCGCTCTACGACGACAGCCTGTCGCTCGCCGAAGGGGCGCTCACGATCCCCGGTTACAGCATGGACGGCTGGTACGGCCGCATCTTCCGCGGGAGCGGCTTCTTCGACATGGACAAGCCGATCCGCAAGTACACCAAGAGGGAGCTGCGCGACCTCCTCTACAAGGAGCCGACCAAGATCAAGGTCGAGGGGATCAACCTGACCTACGCGGGATTGATCCCGACGATCCAGAAGTCGTTCCTGGCCAAGGACACCGAGGCGATGCAGCCCCACGTTCGTGCCTTCGTGGAGCGGGCTGTGACGTTCACGACCTGCCCCGACTGCGACGGCACACGCCTCACCGCAGAGGCGCGGTCGTCCAAGATAGAGGGCAGGAGCATCGCAGACGCATGTGCGATGCAGGTAAGCGACCTTGCCGAATGGGTCGGTGGGTTGGACGAGCCGTCGGTCGCCCCGTTGCTCACCGGGCTCGGGCACCTCCTCGACTCCTTCGACGAGATCGGGCTCGGCTACCTGAGCCTCGACCGGCCGTCGGGCACGCTGTCGGGTGGTGAGGCGCAGCGTGTCAAGATGATCCGTCAGCTCGGCTCGTCACTGACGGACGTGACCTACGTGTTCGACGAGCCGACGGTCGGGTTGCATCCCCACGACATCGGGCGCATGAACGACCTGTTGCTCCAACTTCGTGACAAGGGCAACACCGTGCTCGTCGTCGAGCACAAGCCGGAGGTGATCGAGATCGCCGACCACGTCGTCGATCTGGGCCCCGGCGCCGGGGCGGCGGGCGGTGCCGTGGTCTTCGAGGGCAGCGTCGAGGACCTCAGGGCAAGTGGGACCACCACAGGCCGGCACCTCGACGACCGGGCTGCCCTCAAGGAGACGGTGCGGGACCGCGCTGGCACGCTCGAGATCCGCGGCGCGACGACGAACAACCTGAAGGACGTCGACGTCGACATCCCACTCGGCGTTCTCGTCGTCGTGACCGGCGTGGCCGGGTCGGGGAAGAGTTCGCTGATCGACGGTTCGGTGTCGGGGCAGGACGGTGTCGTCACGGTCGATCAAACCGCCATCCGGGGCTCGGGACGCAGCAACCCGGCGACCTACACCAAGATGCTGGATCCGATCCGCAAGGCGTTCGCGAAGGAGAACGGCGTGAAGCCGGCGCTGTTCAGCGCCAACTCCGAGGGCGCCTGCCCCAACTGCAACGGCGCCGGGGTCGTCTACACGGACCTTGCGATGATGGCCGGCATGGCGACGATCTGCGAGGAGTGCGAGGGCAAGCGCTTCCAGCCTGCGGTGCTCGAGTACCGGCTGGGCGGCCGCGACATCAGCGAGGTGCTCGCGATGTCGGTGGCCGAGGCCGAGGAGTTCTTCGGTGCCGGAGTGGCGAAGACGCCTGCCGCCCACAGGATCCTCAAGCGTCTCGGTGACGTC
>QWHP01000231.1 GCA_021404985.1 Actinobacteria bacterium ATB1 | reverse complement strand
CCCGGATCGGGGCTGCAACACATGAATGCGTCGGCGCGCGTGCGATTCCATCTGAGAAGTGCCCGAGCCTACGCGCTCACGGTGGGTCTGGTAGCTCTCGTCGTGGGTCTCCTGCCGGCAGGCGACGCCCAAGCCGCGACCACGCAGCTCACGCAGATGGCCCCGATGCAGGCTCCCCCCTACACCCGCTTCTACAAGCGGGGATCTCACGAGGCGTTCTCCTCGGTCGCTGTGGGAGACGTGACGGGCGATTCGGCTTCTGAGTTCGTGGTCGGGGGGATGGACGGATACGTGAGGGTCTTCGCCTCGACAGGATCGCTCCTGGCGTCCTACGACACGGGCGAGGGGGCGGTGCAGGCATCACCGAGCCTCTTCGACTTCGACTCTGACGGAAAGCTCGATCTTCTCGTAGCCAACGTCGGGATGAGCAAGGTCAGCGTTCTCAGAGGGACCGACGGCGCGCTCCTCTTCGACCGGGAGGCTGCGGCGATCCCGGGTGACCCGACGAGGCGCGGCGTGTTCGCAACCCCCACCGTCGGCGACGTCGACGGGGACTTCCAGCTCGAGATCGTCACCACGGGGTGGGACCACCACGTTCACGTCTGGAACCTGGACGGGACCTACGTTCCCGGGTTCCCGCGTTTCCTCTACGACACGATCTGGTCTTCACCCGTGCTGGCCGATCTCGACAAGGACGGCTGGCTCGAGATCGTCTTCGGCGGCGACATGGACGAGTATCCGGGGCAGCCGTACCCGACAGGCGGCTTGCTCTGGGTGATCCGCCACGACGGATCAGTCCAACCCGGGTTCCCCCGCTCGATCCCCGGCCGGCAGGTGATCTGGTCCTCCCCTGCTGTGACGGATCTCGACGGGGACGGCTGGCTCGACGTCGTCTTCGGCACAGGGCTGAACTTCAACGACGCTCCGGAGAACGGCCATCGAGTGCACGCCCTGGACCGTTTCGGCAACTATCTGCCCGGCTGGCCGGAGATGGTGGGGGACCGGGTCATGGCGTCGCCCGCCGTCGGCGACCTCCACCCCTCTGCCGGTCTGGAGGTGGCGACGCTCTCGGAGGACGGCTACATCCACGTGCATACGGCCGCCGGCACGGAGCTCTGGGCGGCGTGCAATGTCACCGGCTACAAGCCGTGCGGTGCCAACTACGGGGTACACGGCTCCGTATCGATCGCCGATGTCGACAACGACGGCCAGCAGGAGGTTCTCGGAGCTGCCGAACACGTACTCCGTGTCTTCAACGGCGCGAACGGCCAGACCGAGGCATCGGTGTCGATGGGTCAGTCGTGGGCTCCCCCGACGCCGCCCACGATCACGCAGGTGAGCGGAGAGACGTGGGTCCTCCAGCCGGTGACGCTCGAGACCAACACGGACGGCCTGCCCGGAACAGGCGACACCTTGACCGTCCATCGTTGGAGGACCGGCACGCCCCTGGGGCGCGCCGACTGGCCGACGTTCAAACAGAACTCACGCCGGACGGGTTCGGTGCTCGACGATGTCCCGCCCACCGTCGCATTCGGGGCGCTGGTGGCGACACAATCGCACACGAGCTTCGAGGTGACGTGGTCGGGCACCGACGCCGGATCCGGGATCGTCCAGTTCAGGGTGGAGGTCCGAGAGGACGGTGGGTCGTGGACGACGTGGGTCTCGAAGGCCCCTCAGTCCTCGGGTGGCGGGAGCTACAGTGGGAGCAAGACCTTCTTCGGCATCGCCGGACGCCAGTACGACTTCAGGATCAACTCGATCGACGCTGCGGGCAACTGGAGCTCGACGGCGACCGCGAGCACGAGCATCGATTCCGGGGCGACACGCGACCAGCCGTTCGCGTCGGCCTACGCGTCCTCCTGGGACGGTGTCACGTCGGCGGTGTCCTCACCACCTGGCTCGCACCCCACGTGGCCGAACTGGAACATCGTGCGTGGTGTGGCCGCTCATCCCGACGGCGGGGGATACGTCCTCGACGCGTTCGGTGGCGTCCACAGGATCGGGAACGCCCCTGCCTTGAACGGCAACCCCTACTGGCGCAACTGGGACATCACGCGGGGGATCGCACTCAACACGGATGGCGCAGGAGGCGTGATTCTCGACGGCTTCGGCGGCCTTCACCCGTTCGGCCAGATCGGAACCGTCACGCAGGGCCAGTACTGGCCAGGCTGGGACGTGGCGCACGAGGTCGAGATATCGCCGGTTTCCACGGGTCAGAACCCCAAGGGGCTGATCATGGACCGCTGGGGCGGCCTGCATCCCTTCGGTGGCCTTGCCAAGCCGTCAGGCGGTCCGTACTGGCCGGGATGGGAGATCGCACGAGGCGTGGCACTCGACCCCGACGACCCCCAGGGCAGGAAAGGCGTCATCCTGGACGGATGGGGCGGTCTGCATCCCTTCGGTGGCGCGCAGGCACCGACGGGTGGCCCCTACTGGGCAGGCTGGGACATCGCACGTGACGTCATCGTGATCGCCGACGGAGACCCTTCGGTGGTGAAGGGCTACATCGTCGACGCCTGGGGAGGAGTGCACGCCTTCGGGGGCGCACCGGCGGTCACGACGAACCAGTACCGGCCCGGCGGCGACTACTTCCGGTTCATGGACGTGGCCCCGTGACGTCGTCGAGGCCGAGTCCAGTGACCACCTCCGACTCGGAGGGGTAGGCGGCCGCGACCTCTGTCGCGTCGCTCGATCGCATCCCCTTCGAGAACACGAACATCTGGGCGCGGCCAGGCGAAGCCTTGTCGAAGTAGGCGCGGTAGCGCCGCTGGATCGCGTGCTCGATCCCCCTCTCCCGTACGAATCCGTGCGCATGGACCTTGTCCGTCCACCAAGCCGATGTCGCCCACACGAGATGTCCGTGGAGTGGGAACCCGGTCGCCTCGACCTGCATGACGCGGAACCAGCGGCCGGCGGCGGCGCTCTCGGCCCACTCCTGGAACAGGAACGGCCGAGGATTCCCGAAGACCTCGTCCTCGCCGAACACGGGGATGTTCGTGACGAGGAGCCCGTGATCTCCGAGGATGCCGCTCACCGCCCCGAGCACCTTGTCGATCTTCCTCGGATTGAGGTGCTCGAAGATGTCGAGCCCTACGACCGCATCGTACGTGCCCTGTGGATCGAACTCGGAGACGTCCCGGACGTGAATCCGATCGCGCACGCGGGCGGCCGCCCGGGCCACCGACGCCGAGCTGAGTTCGACACCTTCGGGATCCATCCCGAGGTCCAGCATGGCTTCCATCAGGACGCCGTTCCCGCATCCGAGGTCGAGCACCCTGTGCACGCCGAGATCGTGGACGAGCTCGGCCAGCACCCGCTTGTCGGTGTCGACGACGTAGCTCCAGATACCGGGTCTGTCGTAGTAGCCGTGATCGCGTATCTCACCCTCGAGCCAGTCGACATCGGCGTCTGATCGGGCCACGAAGACGGTTTCCTCAACTCCGTCCAGGCGTGTCTGTCGTTCGAATCTCTCCGGATGCAGCGCCCCGAGGTCGGGCAGGGCGAAGTGCTCCCGAAGGATCCGGTTCACGTGCTCGTCCGACACCGCGAGGTCGAGGACCATCTGTTCACGGGGATAACCGTCGGCGACGACGCTCCTCCAATGCGCGAGGCCCGGTGGATCGACGGGTCTGTCGAGGAGCTGTCTGTACACGCGATCGACGAACTCGTCGAAGGTCTCATCTCCGTCTGCTTCCCCGACGTCAGGCGTCTCGTCTTCCGACCCATGGCGTGTGGCCCGCAGGAACCGGGGGATGCGGCGTGCTCCTTCACGGAGTCGATCGACCGGCGCCATGTCACTTCCTCGGTCGAAGAACCTGTGTCGGGAGTTCCCCCCGACGCCTCCGGCACAAGGCGGAGAATACCGTCGTGTGATCGACATCCCTGGGTGCCCTCAGAACGGGCCGCTCCCTGCGCAGCGCGGTGCTGGTCACGGGGTGAGGCCCGAGAAGTTCCAGACAGGCGTGTGCGAGAGCGGTTGCATCCGACGGTGGCACCACCAGGACCTGAGTGCATTCCCGGGCGATCTCCTCGGCACCACCACCGGTCGTCACGACTGCCGGAACCCCACACGCGAGCGCCTCCACGACCACGGCTCGGGTTCGGTCGAGGGGAGTAACAGGACGTCGAGGTCGGCGATCGCCGCCGCGGCATCGGCCACCTCACCGGCGAGGCAGACCGCACCGATGTCGGCTGCTCTGCGTGCCAGTTCGTCGGCGTATGCCTCCTTGCCGGGAACCGATCCTCCGACCAGGGCGACCGTCGTCCCTGCAACCCGTTCGCGTACGAAAGGGATCGCGTCGAGAAGGGTCTCGACGCCCTTCCAGGTGTCGAGGCGTCCGACGAAACCGATCAGGGGCGTGTCGTCATCGATCCCGTGCTCGCTGCGGAACAAGCCGGTTGCCTGCGGGTTGAACCTCCGGGGGTCCGGCTCGTCGGTGACGACCAGGACGTTGCGAGGATCGAGCTGGGCCGCCACCGCGTGGGAGATGGCGATCACGGTTGCTGCGAATCGTCGTGCCAGGAACCGTTCCAACCGCAGGGCAGCGCGGGACTGTACGACTATCTCGCGCGCATGCCAGACGTGGGGGAGGCGGAGGAGAAATGCCACCGCCCAGCCGTACCAGGAGTGGAGTGAGTTCGTGTGGACCACGTCGATGTCGAGGCGGCGCGCAAGACAGGCCAGACGCAGGACGGCTACAGGCCAGGCCAAGGCGTAGGAGACCCAGCCGAGGAGGTCGTGCGAGGTGGAGATCCGCCGCATGCGTACCGTGTGCAGGCGGGCTCCGGCGCTACGAAACTCCTCACGGAGGGGTGTGGGACCGGGGAACACGACGTGGCTCTCGTATTCCGGCCCAGGGAGGGCGGACACGAGTCTGAGCAAGGCCTGATCGGACCCACCCCTCTCCGAAACCGGCTGCACGTGGAGTATGCGACACGCTTCCGTGGTCACGCGTCGCTGTCCTCCTCCGGGGCCGTGGTGGCTACGATCGCATATTCCTGCGGGCCGTAGAGCGATTCGTTCAACTTCTCGAACGCCGTGTTGACGGCAGCGCCGAGTGCGGGCGCCTCGCTCGTGGGTACCGGTTCGAGCCGGTAGGCGTCGGCCGGGGAGTAGTAGTGGAACTCGATGGTCCTGAACCCGGTGTCCTCGAGAAGGAAGGCCATGAGTGACGGATGGACCGGCCACTCGTGCGTGGGGTCGAGGACGTAGGAGTTCCCCAGCACGACGAGGCTCGCCGGGTTCGGCGTCTCGGCAACGAACGCTCCTCCGGGCACGAGCTTTCGTGACGCCAAGGCGACGAAATCGAGGAGAGCCTGCAGCGGCAGGTGCTCGATCACGTGCAGGGAGATGATCGCGCCCAGCGACGCATCGGGCTGTTCGGCGAGCCACGCGATCGCGTCCCCCGTGACGATGTCGAGTCCCTTGTCCCTGGCGATCCCGGCCATCTCGGGATCGAGCTCGACGCCCACCGCAGGGATGCTCTCGTCGCGGAGGATCTCGAGCAGCTCACCCGTCCCGCATCCCACGTCCACGACCGGAGCATGCGTGGACAGCAGCCCCAGGTAGCGGTGCCGGATCACGTTCCTCAGGTTGTCGGGATCTCCGCGGAAGCGCCGCTCGAACCCCACGTAGTCGAACGGCACGCCAGGCTGCTCCGCCGGGAGGGGAGGCGGGGTCTCTTCCCCGGCTCGGTCCCCGGCGTGATCGGAGGTGGAGTCGCCTCCGGCAACAAGGGTGCGCAGTCGCCTGTCGACGACCTGGATGCGTTCGCGCAGGACGGCCATCTGGGCTGGTGCCCCTTCGAGTCCCGACGCCGGGGCGATCGCCCGTCCGAGGGTGGCGAGTCGTTCTTGGAGCAGGCGCAGCTCGGCCTTGATGAGCTCGGCGTTGACGACCAGGGAGGTCATCTCCTCGGGTTCGGGTGTCGCATCGAGCTTTGCACGCAGACCCGCCAGCATTCCATTGATGTGTTCGACCCTGGCGTCGATCGCCGCATCGCAGATCCGCTGGGCTTCCTCACGCACCAACCAGCCGAGGAACTTCGTTCCCGTTCGCTTCAGCCTGCGCTTCGCCGCGGCCTTGAGCGGCTCAGCGCGGCCCTCGATCGCACGCGCAACGGTCTGTGCCGCCGGTGGGGGCGCCGAGCGGCCATGCGCTTCGAGGTCTGCGCGCAGGCGCTCGACGTTCTCGGAGAGGAGGGCTTCGGATGACTTCACGATCGGGAGGGTCAGGGACGTTTGAGTTCGGCCAGTCTACGCCCGACCTTTGACCGGAACGATGCGTCAGGGGGAAGCACGAGCTCGTCGAGGCGTTCCTCGACGAGATGGCCTGCTTCGAAGGTGCCGGGCGTGAGCCCAAGACAGCTCGCGACCGCCAGTGCCGGAGGCCGCGTGTCGAGCCGTTCTTCGGCAAATGTTCGCGCTGCGACGCTCAGTCGTGAGCCGAGCCTGTCGTCACCACAGAGGTCTGCTGCCGTCGCATGCAAGCGCGCGTCGTCCGCTACGAGCACTTCGACACCGGGCTCTAGGTCGAACTCCTCGGCCCACCGAGCCGTGGTCACAGTCGGAGTTCCCCAGATCAGGGCGTCGCCGAGCTGGGAACCGCGGACCACGGCCGCAGCCGCGAGCGCAAGGGCGGTGTCGACGAGACCGTCCTGGGGCTCGTCGTGTCTGTCTTCTCCGAGCACGACGACATAGTCATCCGGGAGACCGTGGCGCCGTCGCTCGCGCCGGCGCACGAATGGCATCATCACGGGCACGCGCCGCATGTCGGTTGCGTGCCGTCCCCACAGACCACCCAACCTGACGAGACGTGGCACGACCGACTCAGCTCCGAGGCCGCACGTGGTGACACCCAGGGTGACCGCGGCGAGCGCAGCCGCAGACGAGGCAGCGAGCTCTTGAGGATCGCCGAACCAGAGACAGGTCGGCTTACCGGTACCGACGACGTCGGGAAGAGAACCGGCGGTGACGAACCAGGCATCGACGGGATCGCCGATGGATGCGTAACCGGCTCGGCACCACGGTCGCAGACCCGCCACGAGCTTGCGAACCGCCTCGACCTCGATCGCGTTGCCCAGCCGTATGCCCAAGAAAGGCGAGCCCACGTCAGCTACCTCCGCCCGGTGCCGTCCCGTAGAGCAGTTCTTGGACCACGCTAGCCCAATCGAGCTTCTTCACGGAATCACGTCCGGCGGCGCCCATGCGTCGTGCAAGGTCGGGTTGTCCGGCGAGCTCGTCGATCGCCGCCCCGATCTGCTCGGGGCTCCCATCCGTCACGATCCCGGTCTTGCCGTCCTCGACCCACTCGAGAACGCCCCCGCTGTCCTTCGACGTGATGACGGGCTTCGAGGCGAGGAAGGCCTGCAGGGTCACGTACCCGTAGTCCTCGTCGAAGGGGGCGTATACGACCGCGAGGCATCGCGCGTACTCCTCGATCAAGGTGAGGTCGGGCACGAAGCCGAGTAACTCCACCTTCCCTTCGAGGCCGAGATCATCGACCAGGCCACGGAGGTCGGGTTCGAGATCGCCGCTCCCTGCGATCCGTGCCCGGGTGCCACCCTGCACGTCGGCCATCGCCCTGACGAGGAGATCGGGCCGCTTGTTGGCGGCGAGCCGTGTCGGGCAGAAGACGTAGTCCTCCGAGGTCGCGGCGTGTAGGCGGTCTGCGAGCGGGGGAGGGTGATAGAGCGGCTTCGCTCCCAGTCCGTTGTATCGAAGGAGCCTGTCGGCGACGACCCCGGACGTGGCGTAGCGCCGCTCCGCCTCGCGTAGAACACGGATGTCCCAGTCGACGAGTGTTCTCTGGAGCTCGTGCGACCTCGCATCAAGGCCGTAGTCGGACCATTCGGTGTCCGCCCCGTCGTAGGCGGCCCTGTGCTGGTGGAAGAGCCATACCACCTTGCGAGGGTGCCGCACGAAATACGCAGGGAAGTTGGTCGCCACCACGAGGTCGGCGTCGATCGGCACGAGGCGCCACGCGAACGCCGCCTCGAGGGCGCGCTCGGCATCCCACGCTGTCGGGATCCTCACGAGCTCGGCATCGTGGCCGGCCTCCGTGAAGGCCTTGACGAGGTTCTGCATGTGAAGCTCGGCCCCGCCGCTCACGAAGGGGACTTGCGCGCCACAGACACAGATCCTCATACGAATCCCTGCTTTCGGGAGGTGCGGGTCGGGCGCCGAGTGTAGCGATCCCCGCATGTCCCCGGCACGAGCCAACACCCCGGTTCGTGGACTCCACGTCGGTTCACTCTGTACTGTTGGAGCAGTCCGGCTCTGCCCGCGGGGAGCGCAACCCGCCCGGATCGGCCGGTTCCTCCTGCCACAGAGCAATCCCCACATGACAGACCTGGCGTCGAGCACTGTAGAGCCCTCTCTCGTCCGCGTGAACCGACCAACGCGGTTCTGGCGCGGCTTCGTGCCCGCGGTCCGCGATGTCATTGCCTACCGAGAGCTGCTCGTCAGCCTCACGCGGCTCCAGCTCAAGGTGAAGTACAAGGACTCGTCGCTGGGCTTCCTGTGGTCGCTCGCGCGCCCACTGCTGTTGCTCATCGTCTATTCGCTGGTGTTCACGACGTTCTTGAGGGCCGGCATCCCCTACTTCCCGATCTATCTGTTCACGGGCCTTGTGGTATGGGACTTCTTCTCGTCCACCCAAGCCGGCGCCACGATGTCGATCGTCGGGAATGCCGGCCTGATCAAGAAGGTAGCCTTCCCGCGAGAGATCCTGCCCCTGTCGGTGGTCGGTTCGGCGCTCGTGCATTTCGCCCTCCAACTCGTTGTCCTTCTCGGGGTGCTGATCGTCACCAGCTACGACTTCGTCGGACCCAGCCTCCTCCTCGCACCTTTGGCGTTCATCACCCTGCTGCTCTTCATGACGGGCATGTCGTTCCTGTTCGCTGTCTTGAACGTCTACTACCGCGATACCCAACACCTGATCGAAGTGTTTCTTCTCTTCTGGTTCTGGATGACACCCATCGTCTACCCGTCGGAGTTCGCTATAACGGGACTCGAGGGGACACGCTTCTCCTTCTTGGCCAATGTTTACCAATGGAATCCGATGTTCGTTGTAGTTACAGCATTCCAGCGTGCGTTCTATCGTGAGATGTCTGAGGTTACTGCCGATGGCACGCCCGTCTTGTGGCAGGCGCCAGTTGGTAGATACGTGCTGAGCCTCGTTGTGATCTCGCTGGCCTCCTGTATTCTCATCTGGTTCGCCCAGCGTGTCTTCGCCAAGGCCGAGGGCAATTTCGCTCAGGAGCTGTAGTGACCATCGCTATCCGGGTCGAGAACGTCTCCAAGAAGTTCACACTCCATCACGACCAATCCCTGAAGGAGCGACTTCTCAATAGGATGCGTCGCAAGAACACGGACGAGGAGTTCCTGGCGCTTCGT
>QWHP01000230.1 GCA_021404985.1 Actinobacteria bacterium ATB1 | reverse complement strand
ACTTCGGCATCCCAGGAGCCGAACCGATCGGGATCGTCGAGGTGACGCCGGAGAGCGAGTACGTGATCGTCACGTCCTTTCTCGAGGGAGGCCGCGAGCTCACCGACGCGAAGCTCGACGTCACCGACTCGGTCATCGACTCTGGCCTCGGGGCAGTCCGGTCGATGTGGGACGCCGGACTTGCGCACCGCGATGTCAAGCCGTCGAACCTCCTCGTCCGACGCGGGCAGGTCCATCTCATCGACGTTGCCTTCGGCCAGATCCGCCCCACGCCATGGCGTCAGGCTGTCGACCTCGCGAACATGATGCTCGTCATGGGACTGCGCGCCGGCGCGGAGCGGACCTACGCCCGAGCCCGGCTCCTCTTCACCCCAGAGGAGATCGCCGAGGCCTTTGCGGCCGCGAAGGGGGTGACGATTCCCTCCCAGACTCGGCGCGAGCTCGATGCGCTCGCCCGGGAGACCGGCCGGGACCTCGTCGCCGAGTGGCGAGCGTTGGCGCCCGCACGCTCCCCGATAGCGATCCAGCGCTGGTCGCTGCGCCGGGTGTTGCTCGCACTCGGCGTCGTCACCGCAGGTCTCCTCTTGATCGGGCTGGTCCTGAACCAGGTGTTCGCGCGGCAAACACCCGTCGCGGCCGGCTTCGAGCAGGGCTTGACGTGCGACGCGAATTCTCGGGTCGTCCTCATGGCCCAAGCCCTTCCGGAGGCGGAGTCCCTTCCGTGCTTCGACTCACTGCCCGCAGGGTGGCATGTGGCAGGGGTGTTCGCAGAGACGGGACGAGGCGAATTCGGCCTCCGGGACGGACAGACTCTCGTTGCCCGGATCAGCCTCACCCCGTCCTGCGAATCGGTACCGGTGCGGACGCCCGAAGAGGCGGCCTGGGCTGGGATCAAAGTCGATCGGCAGGGCAGCCTCGCGACGACACAGCTCGGGGCTGATGCCCGTCTCACGGGCCGGTTCGTGTACTCGGTGCCGGGTGCATGCGTCGTCGAGGACGTCGACCTGACCGACAGGAGCCCCGTCGTCAGAGATGCGGAGGCTTTCATCGAGGGGGGGCTGGATTTCGTCACCAGGGCAGCCCTCGACGCCGAGACCGAGAGCCGGCCGTTCTCATTCAGCCTCCACCCGTGAGTACGAGCGCTCGAAAGTGAAATCCGGCGGCATGTCGTGCAAGAATTCTTGAACGACCTGTACGAGACCATGCATTGAGGGGGAGAATCGATGGCGAGCGACAACGTAGCCGATCTCGTCGGCGAGCGCGGAGACAGAGAGATCTGGAAGGTCGAGGAGGGCAAGGTCCGGGAGTTCGCCAACGCCCTCGGGTTCGACGACCCCCGTTGCACCGACCTCGAAGCCGCCCGGGCCGCGGGCCTCGAGGGTCTGCTCGCCCCACCGACCTTCGCCACGGCATCGACGTTCTGGATGAGGGGCGCACCCCCTCTCCGCAAGGCACAGTTCGACCGCAAGCGAGTGCTCCACGGCGAGCAGGAGTTCGTCTACCACAGGCCACTTGTGTCCGGCATGGTCCTCGAAGGGACTCCGGAGATCGTGGACGTCAAACAGAAGGAAGGAAAGCGGGGTGGAATGATGACCTTCGTCACGACCGAGATCCTTTGGTGCGAGAGGGAGTCGGGGGAGCCCGTCGTCTCGACCCTGTCGACGATCCTCGAGACTGCCCCCGCCAAGTAGGACACACTCTGCAAGCCGCGCAACGACGAGGAGGACAACACATGGAATCACCGGGCTTCGAGGACGTCGAGGTCGGCGACACCGGTCCCGAACTTGTCACCGAACCGCTGACACGAACCGACTTCGTCAAGTACGCGGGAGCGTCGGGGGACTTCAACCCCATGCACCACGACGAGACGTACGCGCAGAAGGCTGGACGCCCGTCGGTGTTCGGCCACGGCATGTACACGGCAGGCATCTGCTCCAAGGCGGTGGCGAACTGGGTCGGCATCTCGAACATGCGCTCCTTCAGAGCGCGCTTCGTCTCGCAGGTGTGGCCCGACGACGTGCTAACCGTTCGCCAGACAGTCGCCGAGAAGACCAAGACCGACGACGGCAACGTCGTCGAGCTCGACATCAGCGTCGAGAACCAGAACGGCGAGATCGTGATGACGGCGAAATCGAGGGTTGCCCTGCCCAGTCGGGCATGACGGAGGCAGACCGCTCCTCGGCGTCACTCGGGCGAGCCCTGCTCGACGCTCTCGAACGTTTCCCAGAGCGACCCGCGCTCGTCGAACGCGACGGAACCGGCATGTCCTGGGCCGAGCTCGGCGCTCGGGCAGGCGCCGTCGCAACCGTCCTCCGCTCTCATCGTCCGGAGGATGGGCCCTTCCACGTCGGGATCCTCGCGCCGAACGTCCGGGAATGGCCGGAGCTCGTCATGGGCTCGTTCATGGCCGGAGCCACGGTCGTCGGGCTCAACACGACCAGACATGGAGCGGATCTCGCCAGGGACGTCAGCCACGCCCGATGCTGTGTCGTCGTTGCGCAGGAGTCCTGTCTGGAGGAGACTCGCCTGCCCGACACCGGCGTCCCGATCGTGCGTCTGGGCGCGGAGTACGAGGCTCGGATTGGCTGTGCGCAACCGGTGACGCCCGACGTCCGCACTCGACCGGACGACATCGCCTTCCTGCTCTTCACCTCCGGCTCAACCTCCGCGCCGAAGGCTGTCATCCGCACACACGGAGCTGCGGTCGCCAGCGGGCGGAAGATGGCTTCCCGGCTCGGTATCGACGAGACCGACGTCGGCTACGTGTCCATGCCCCTCTTCCACGGCGGTGCCGTGATGACGGTGCTGGTCCCTGCGCTGCTCACCGGCGCTGCGGTGGGGCTGCGTGCGAGGTTCTCGGTCTCCGAGTTCCTTCCCGACGTGCGGGCGCTCGGCGCGACTTGGTGGGGATATACAGGCAAGCCCCTCGCGTACCTCCTCTCCTCACCCGAAGGTCCGGACGACGGGGACAACCCTCTGCGGGTGGCCATCGGGAACGAGGGCAACACCCACAACTGCGAAGAGTTCGCGCGCCGATTCGACTGCGAGGTGATCGACTTCTACGGTTCGACCGAGGGCGGCGTGGGCCTGGTCAGGTCGACGGCCGACCCTCCCGGTGCCCTCGGCAGAGCCCCGGACGGGGTCAGGATCCTCTCGCCAGAAGGGAACGAATGTCCGGCGGCAAGGTTCGACGGCAACGGTCGGATGGTGAACGCAGACGAGGCGATCGGCGAGATCGTCAACACCGCCGGCCTGCAGGTCTTCGAGGGCTACTGGGACAACCCCGACGCCACTGCCGAGCGGACCCGCGGCGGCATCTACCACAGCGGAGATCTCGGCTATCGGGACGAAGACGGGTTCCTCTATTTCGCGGGACGCACCGACGACTGGGTAAGAGTGGACGGCGAGAACTTCGCGACTGCGACGGTGGAGCGTCTCCTGGAGTCGCACCCCGGGGTCGTGACGGCCGCAGTGGTTGCCGTGCCGGATGTCGCAGCGGGAGACCAGTTGCTCGCCATCGTGGAGCCGGCGCCCGGTACGGATCTCGACGCCCCGGACCTCGTCGCATGGATGCGGGACAACCCAGTCTGCGGCTCCAAGTGGATCCCCCGGTACTTTCGCATCACGGATCACATGCCGATGTCCGGCACCCACAAGATCGACCGACGTACGTTGCGCAGGGATGGTGTCAAGGCCGATGGGGTCCTCGAGCGCACCGTCGACGGGTCCTTCGTCCCCGTCGACGTCGACGCTCTCCGCGTGGTCCTCGCCGCTCGGGGACGGGAGCACCTCCTCGGCCTG
The DNA here is from genome assembly GCA_021404985.1 of Actinobacteria bacterium ATB1. Taxonomy (GTDB): domain Bacteria; phylum Actinomycetota; class Acidimicrobiia; order UBA2766; family UBA2766; genus QWHP01. The sequence continues at coordinate 1,547 of QWHP01000230.1, read as the reverse complement.
TGATAACGTAAAGGTCGCGCGAGAGAACTTGTACGACACTCGAACTGTGAAGGTCGAGTGTCGTAGGTTTGTGACGTCCGTGTCAGAGATCCGGGGGCGAAACTGCTCGCGGGGTGTTCGCCGACAGGAGGGGGTAGGAATGGGATTGCTCGACGGAAAGGTAGCGATCGTCACCGGTGCCGGGCGCGGCGTCGGACGCGGAGAGGCCCTCGAGCTCGCACGGCAGGGCGCCAAGGTCGTCGTCAACGACCTCGGGGGCGGGGTCGACGGCTCCGGTGCCGACAAGGGCCCGGCACACGACGTCGTCCAGGAGATCAAGTCCCGAGGCGGTGAGGCTGTGCCCAACAGCGACAGCGTGACGGACTGGGCCGGGGCCGAGAACCTGGTCGGCACCGCCATCGACACCTTCGGGAAACTGGACATCCTGGTCAACAACGCCGGGATCCTCCGTGACCGCATGATCGTCAAGATGACCGAAGAGGACTTCGATTCCGTCATTGCCGTACACCTGAAGGGCACGTTTGCCTGCACGCACCATGCGGCGTCCTACTGGCGAGAGCAGTCCAAAGCGGGCAACCAGCCGCGAGCTGCGATCGTCAACACGGTGTCCAGTGCCGGACTCCAGGGAAACATCGGACAGGCCAACTACGGCGCCGCCAAGGCAGGCATCGCCGCACTCACGGTCATCACCAGTCTCGAACTCCAGCAGTACGGGGTGAGGGCAAACGCCATCGCCCCTGGGGGAGCAACGCGCATGTCGGGCGGAGTCATCTCCGACGAGGCCAAGCAGGCCATCGCAGACGCCGAGGCGGCCGGCGAGTTCCACCGCCTCGACCCGGGAAACTCCGCTCCGATGGTGGCCTGGCTGGCGTCGGACGAGGCACTGCACGTGACCGGACAGGTCTTCAAGGCCGTGGGGAACGAGATCGCCCACTATCGGCCCTGGAGCCTGGGGGCGAGCGCAGAGAACCTGACGAGGGAGGGTCCCGCGAGGTGGGACCCCGCAAGGATCACCAACGTCGTCAATACGGACATCTTCGGCTGCCGGAACGGCGGCCTGCGCATGCGTCCCGGAGGAGGATGACGGCATGTCGATCCCGGAGTCCCAGAAGCAAGTCGCCATCGTCGGGGCCTCCTTGTCGGACTGCGGACGTGTCGACGACAAGTCCGCCTTCGACCTCCACTACCAGGGTGCTGCAAGGGCGATCTCCGACGCGGGCCTGACGAAGGACGACGTCGACGGGTTCTGCTCACAGGGGACGGGGGTCCTCCAGCCCGTGGAGCTCGCCGAGTACCTCGGCCGTGTGCTCGCCCTCGCGCAACTCTCCACGCGTGATGAGGTCGAGGCATGGCTCGAGCCCTGGCAGAAGTCCCTCGCGGAGAGCTTCCCCGAGGAATGGCGAGAGCTTGCCGTACACGCCGGTGCTGGATTGACGGAGCTGCTTGGCAATCCGAGCGCGCTCGAGGAGGCTCACCACACCTGCCAGGTCGGGCTCGAGAAGCCGAGGTCTCATGGCCAGGTACGAGCAGATTCGTCGTCTCGGTGG
>QWHP01000229.1 GCA_021404985.1 Actinobacteria bacterium ATB1 | reverse complement strand
CGCAAGCCTCTCGAGGTTGGGCATCTCGCAGAGCCCCCCGAAAGCCGACACCTGGCCGTAGCCGACGTCGTCGAGGACCATGAGCACGACGTTGGGCGCGTTGTCCGGGGGCCGGGGAGTTCTCGGCCACGCGGGTGTCGACTCGTCCAGTGTCCGTCCCGCGATGCCTGGGAACGGCTCGCCTTCTGTGTACTCGAGCACTCCGGCCATCTGCTTCCTCCCTCGATGGGCCAACACGTGGAAAGATACAGCCAGGGTGCCAAGAGCACGGAGATCACACGTCACTGCCCGAGGCCGAGTGAGCGGTCACCCTGTACCTTGTCGGGGATGTGCACCCACAAGGAGGAGTCTTGGCCGAGTTTGTGACCGACATCGAGACGATACGCAGGAGGGCGCGGGAGAACATCGAGCGAGGACCCATCACCGAGACCTACAAGGCCGACCGTGGGCGAGTCCTCGAGATTCTCAACACCGTCCTTGCCACCGAGCTGGTATGCGTGCTCCGTTACAAGCGCCACTACTTCACGGCGTCTGGTCTCAACGCCGGACCCGCTGCCGCCGAGTTCCTGCAGCACGCCATGGAAGAGCAGGCACACGCCGACGAGGTCGCCATGAGGATCGTCCAGCTCCAAGGCTCGCCCAACTTCGATCCGGAGGGACTCGCGACACGCAGTCATGCGGAATACGACGCGAGCGAGTCACTCGCCGACATGATCCGGGAGGACCTTGTCGCCGAGCGGATAGCGATCCAGAGCTACCAGGAGATCGCGCGCTGGCTCGGTGACAAGGACCCAACGACCCGTACGATGGTCGAGCGCATCCTCGCCGTCGAGGAGGAACACGCCGACGACCTCCTCAGCCTCCTCGAGGATCTCGCCTGAGCCAGGCAGGAGGTCAGTCCGGTGAACCGGGCAGGCGGTAGCGGCAGGAATCGAACGAAGGGCAGTCGCGGCACATCTCGGCCCGGGTCCGGCACGTTACGCCGGCACCGAGGCAGAAGACCAACTGGAGCCACTTGAGGGGCACCATCCCAACACTCTCGTCGAGGACGGCCACCTCTGAGCCTCCCTGCTCAAGCCGACACCGGGCAGCGACCGTGGCAGTGGGCCGCCTCGTCGACCGGACGTCAGGTGTCGGCCGTGGACTCGGTTCGCAACCCACAGGCAGTCCACGGCACCGACGTAATGAGCCGGGTCGAGTGCGCGGTCCACGGCGGTCGCGGCATTCTCGCCGAGACGATCCTGACCTGCGTCGGGGATCTGGTCTTGGGGGCTGGGGAGCACCGCTTCCCCGTCCGACGTGGTAATCGTCGGCAACACCGTGATGCACCATCTCTTCTGCGGGCTGGATCCAGAACCGCTGTCGCACCACCCCTTCGAGTCGCACGACGACGGCCTCCAGGTGATGCGGGCCGGCGAGCTCGGATGGCGGATGTCGCCGGACGCACCCGTTCGCTTCCTCCCGTGCCTGGGCGGCTTCGTGGGCAGTGAGGCCCTGGTCGGAATTCTCGCGACCGGAATGCACGAGAGTGAGTCGCTCGTCGCCCTGGTCGACCTCGGAACGAACGGGGAAGTCGTCGTGGGCACCAAGGAGAGGATGCTCTGCGCGTCGACAGCAGCCGGTCCCGCCTTCGAGGGAGGCGCCGTGTCCGCAGGGATGCAGGCGACGACGGTCGCCATCAGCGAAGTCGGCATCGAGTCCGGCCGCCTCGTCTGCAGGGTGCTGGGCGACGTCCCACCTCGCGGCCTCTGCGGCAGTGGTCTCGTGGATGCGGCTGCGGCTGCCCTGGACCTCGGCCTGATCGAACCCAGTGGTCGCCTCGCGAACGGACGGACACCGCTGGCCCTCGCAGGGACCGTGTCCCTCGACCAGTCCGACATCCGCGAGCTCCAACTGGCCAAGGGTGCGGTGGCGGCGGCACTCCGCATCCTGCTTGCCCGTCTGGGAGCGGAACGGGGCGACCTGGACGCCGTCCACCTTTCCGGCGCCTTCGGCAACTACGTGAATCACGTTGGCGCCCGACGCATCGGGCTCCTGGGCGCGGCGGTCCGCAGGGTCGAGGCAGCCGGCAACACGGCCCTGCTCGGAGCCAAGCTCGCCCTCTTCCGAGGAACCGGCGAGGAGGATGACATCAGGGAGATGGGCGATCGCGTGGAGCACGTCTCGCTCGCCACCGATCCCGAGTTCCAGACTGTGTTCGTGGACGAACTGGGGTTCCCCGCATGACCGGCATTACCACCCGTCTCGTCAAGGACCTGGCCGGCGCAGGCCCGGTCCTCACGGACGGAGCCTGGGGAACGCAGCTCATGGCCATGGGCCTCCCCCCTGGCCTACCGGCCGAACGCTGGAACCTGACCGAGCCGGACCGAGTCGAGGCCGTCGCTTCCTCGTATGTCGAGGCAGGGAGTCAAGTCATCCTCACCAACACCTTTCAGGGCAATTCTCTCGCCGTGTCCGACGACTTCGACCGAGAGAACCTCGCGGAGATCAACCGTGTCGGTGTCGAGATCTCCAAGCGCGCAGCGGCCGGCCGGTCACGGGTTTTCGCTTCGATGGGTCCCTCAGGCAAGCTGCTGGCGACTGGCACCGTCGACGAACCCATGCTGCGTGACGCGTTCACCGAACAGGCCGAGGCGCTCGCCGCAGACCACCCGGACGCAATCGTGATCGAGACGATGTCAGATCTCACCGAAGCCAGGATCGCCCTGGACGCAGCCAAGGCGACGCGCCTGCCTGTCGTGGTGTGCATGGTCTTCGACTCGGGAAGGATCAAGGACCGCGCGATGCTGGGCGTCGCACCTGCCACAGCCGCGGAGGAACTGACGGCCGCGGGCGCCGATGCGGTGGGAGCGAACTGTGGGGCCGGGATCGAAGCTCACGTCCCGATCTGTGCCACCCTCGCCTCTGCGACCCACCTGCCGATATGGATCAAGGCCAACGCAGGACTGCCGACCCTCGAGGAGGGCAGGGTCGTCTATCACATGACCCCCGAGGAGTTCGCGGCTCACGTGGACCAGCTCGTCGAAGTCGGGGCCGACTTCGTGGGTGGCTGTTGCGGCACGAACCCGGATTTCGTCGCAGCCATGGCGCGTCACCTCGCCCGCTGACCTCACACTTGCCCACATCGTCGGCGCTCGATTCAGCGGAAACACCCGACAGGGCCGCGATGCCGCGCAAGCGCCCGGCAGGTGCGCCCCGATCCTGGGACTGGTCGAGGGATCCGACCGACCCCTTGACTCGGACCCCAAGTGAACGTATGTTCGACTGACGTCGTCGAGACCCGGGAGCGGGAGGGGCATTGACCGGAGCCTGCACGGAGCGAGTTTCCAAGGGCCTCTGGTGGACTTGTTCAGGCGATCAGGGCGTGCTGTCGACAGGTGACTCTGCGCCCGAGCGGCCCCTCCTGTCGTTCACGCCTGGGTCTGGTCACGTAAGGGCAGATCTGCTCCTCCTCTCCGGCAGGAGCTCGATCGATCTCTCCACTCGTCCCGGCGCACTCAGGCGACTCCTGGCTGACGAGGCCGGGCGATGCGGTGTCGCGGCGGACTCGTGGATGACGGCCCTTTCCGCGCACCTGCTCCGATGCGCGCCGCGCTGGAATGTTTGGCTCCCGGCACCCGGATCCACCGGCGGCCTCGTTGGGATATTGGGAGGCATGACACATCCGGTGCTCGGGATGGCTTACGACTCTGGTACACGCCCCGTCGAAGAGATCCCCCTGTGGGCCTCGCCCGGTCTCACGCAGAGGTCGCTGCGCGACGCGGCGCGTGTCGCGTTCGGAGCATCGAAGGCGACACGACCTGTGATGCGTGCCTTTGCTGTATGCCTGGCTCCGCTGTGCCACGAGAAGGGCGATCTGGGCCGGCCCGAAGCCGGAGCCCGGTGGTGGTCGCTCGGCGTCGCGGTCGCCGCTGCCGGCCTGCTGGAGGCAGATCAGATCGCAGCCACGCTCGCCGCGGGGGCGGAAGCCGATCCCCCCGCCGAGCCGGAGATGCTCCCGTCGAACGACGACATGTCGCTCATGAAGCTCGCTCTCCGTTCGTTGGGCCCTGCTGCGGCAGCCCGTGTCGCGATCGATGCAGCCTCTGCGCCCTCTGCTCTCCATGCTCTGCGCGTTCTCGATCTCTACGTCCGAACCCGCGAGGACCTGGCGGGAGCGCCCCCCTCACGTCTCGAGCGTCTCGAATCCGCCTGTCTGGCCGTCGCACGCTTCGACACCGGCCGGCGTGACACGCCGCGACGGAGCATCCCGAGTGCCGCACTCCGGCAGATCCGCACGCCGAGTATCCGAACCGGAGTGACCGACCGTGAGCCCGCCCTCACGACTCCGCAGCCACGCCCGCAGGGCCGTGCTCGACCCGAGAGACACACCTTCTCCTACGACGTCGAGATCACCCGGCTTCACGGCCGGCGTATCGGGCCGCTCACTCTGTCTCTGCCCTGGAACAGCCTCGAGCTCAGAGCATGGGGAAGCGCACTTTCCAACTGCCTCGGCAGCTACGCCGCTCCGGTCTCTGCCCGGCGCACGGTCGTGATCGGAGTGCGCGAGGGCCAGCGTCTGATCGGAGCCTGTGAGATCCGGCCCCAACAGAGCAGATTGGTACAGTTCCTCGGCCGTGCGAACAGTCCGCTCCCCGGCCGCGTTACGGATCCCGTACTCCGGCACCTGCGCTCCCTGGGCCTCATCATCTGAGGCCGGGTCGCGGCGCTTCCCGAGTCGACCTGCCTACGAGGCGATCCAGACAGCCATGTCGGTCGGACCCTCGTTCGCCCAGGCGAAGTAGGGGATGCTCACGGCGCGACGCCCGCGCGAGGTCGCGAGCGCGAGGGTGGGAGCCCCCGCGACCTCGCCCGCCCGCTCGGGATCGGCGGTGGCGAGCCGCACCTCGTGGACGTTCACACCCGTGTTGTCCGTTCCCTGCAGGCAATGAACGAACGGGCCGTGTTCCACGACCATCCGGCCCCTGTTCTCTCGGACGGCGGGGTGGGCGGCAGTCAGCCTCGTCCGGACATCGAAGGCCAACTCGACGGTGCTGTCCCTCCATACCCGGTTCAGACGGAGGTACCCGTCCTCGCCCACTCGAGCCGGTTCCGTCTCTCCGTCGACCGTCATGGCGAGGCTCCCCGCCCATGCCGGAGCCCTGATCGACAGGTCGAACCTCGCGGCCGGCAGTGACCGGACCCTCACAGAGATCCTTCCGGCATCCGGCAGCTTGCTGCCCACATCCACGTCCACTTCGCCTCCTGCGACCTGCAGGTGTGCCGTGGCACCGATCGGCTGGTGGATCTGCAGTCCGTCGTCCGATTGCGTCAGCAGATAGCGACCCAGGGAGGCGATGATCCGTGCGATGTTCGGAGGGCAACAGGCAACCG
>QWHP01000228.1 GCA_021404985.1 Actinobacteria bacterium ATB1 | reverse complement strand
GCTGTCGGCGCTCGGCACGCTCGAAGGCCTCCTCCTGGTCACCCTCGTCGTGGGTCTCGCCATTGCCACGAAGTTCGTCGGCGCAGGTGCAGCAGGGCGCCTGATGGGTGCGGGAACGCTCGACTCCCTCATCATCGGAACCGGCATGGTGCCGCGTGGAGAGGTCGGGATCATCGTGGCGACGATCGCGCTCTCGTCAGGCGGCTTCTCGGAGAAGCTCTTCGGCGTCGTTGTCGCCGTCTCGGTCATCACGACGGTCATCGCACCGCCGGCACTCTCCGCGCTCATCGGACGCGCCGATGCCACCGTCGAGCACACGACCGGGGACGGGTCGGCCTGAGGTGTGTCCCGGGGAAGGGCCACCTAGTCTCGGTCGGCATGGAAGAGTGGTGGCGCCGGCTCGGGGAGCTCTACCTCAGGGCGGGGGAGATCGAAGCCCTCGACTCCGCTGCCGAGGCGGAGGCGGAGGCGGCGTGGAAGCTTCTCGGCCTCGACCCGGGTGCACGCATACTCGATGCTCCATGCGGGTTCGGTCGCCATGCAGTCCGTCTGGCGACCTGGGGAGCGACGGTGTGGGGCGTCGATCTCGACACGGCACTCCTCGCCGAGGCGAGGGTGCGCGCAGACGAATCCGGCGTCGAGCTGGAGCTCACGGAGGGCGACATCCGTGAGCTCCCCGTTCCCGATGCCTGGGCCGACGCCGTCCTGAACCTCGCCGGCTCCGTCGGCATGTTCGAGACGGAAGCCGACAACCTCGCAGTGCTCGCCGAGGCGTTCAGGGTGCTGGCGCCGGGCGGCGCGCTGCTCGTCGAGACGAGCCACAGGGATCAGCTCGTGAACGAGCTCGAATCCCGGACGTGGGAGAGCAGGGACGGCACGCTCATCCTGCGCCGTCAGGAGTTCGACCCGGTCACCGGACGGCTGTCCTCCTCGGTCACAGTCGTGGAGGAGTCGGGTGAGCGTACGGAGGCTGTCATGGCCCCCCGCGTGTACTCGATCACCGAGCTCGCGGACCTCTTCGCCCGAGCGGGTTTCGTCGGTGTCGAGGCCTTCGCAGGCTGGTCACGTTCCCCCGCAACCGTGGGGGAACGCCTCGTCATGACGGGACGAAAGCCGAAATAGACGGCGGGTCGCTAACGACGGCCGACGCCGGCCCAGATGCCCTCGGGCCCCTCCCGGCCCAGCCTGTCCCTGATGTCACGCGGCTTGGACCGCATCCAGTCCTCCGGTAGCTCGGCAGCCACCTCCTCGGCAGTCGCCGGTTCTGCGGCCGAACCGCGGAGAGCTGCTTCGACCTTGGAGCTCACCAGCGACCAGTCCCCGGGCGCGCCCTCGAGCAGGCCGGCGAGCAGGAACGCAACCTCGAGGTCTTCGGCTATCGGAGCCCGTCCTGACAGGGCCGCCCGGCGCTCCGCCATCGCCGTTCCCGCGGCAATCGCATCCTCCCGGGACAGGCGCCCCGTTTCGAGCCGCTTGCCGAAGAGATGCACCAGACGGCCCGCATAGCCCGAATCGGGCCCGACCGAGCCGAAATGCACGGCATCCGGATCGGACCAGACCTCGCCGGGCCGAGTGCCGAACCAGGACCGGGCCGGGGGAAGTGGCGCCTCCCGATAGGTGGAGTCCCGACTCTCGGGAACGAAGGGCTTGGTTGCCATAGGGCGGGATCCTACGTGGAAGGCGAGCGGAGCAGGCAACCGTGCGTTCGTGCCCGTCGTGGGGTGCGACCGGATTGGTCCATTTGCGGGCTATTCTGGGCGGATTCGCACCGGGGGATCGCTCTCGGATCCCCGCGAGGCAGATGAACATACGGCTGGGTTCCCGTCACTTGCACCGAGGTCTCCCGTGATCGACATGACGAGTCCCTCCACCTTCCTGGTGGACGTCGACAGCTCCGGACAGCTCGTCCTGAACACAGGCAACGGACACCCGCTGACGCTGCGGCAGGCCCTGAGCCCGGAGAAGGCCGCCCTTCTCGAGGCGGTCTGCAGGGGTGCGCTCCTGACGCTCGACACGATGTCGGCCGACATCTCGGACCGCTACGCAGGCAACGGCGGTAGCGACGTGACATCCCTGTCTCTGTCGGCGACACCCGTGTTCGGCCCCGACGGTTCCTGCGCGAGGCTCAGGTGCGACCTGAACCCGTCCCCGCCCCGTCCCCCGTCGACACCGAACAGGGTCACCGACGAACGATTCAGGCTCCTCGCCGCCTCGTCACCGATCGGGATCTTCCAGGCCGACATCTCCGGACGGCTCGTCTACGTGAACCCACGCTGGCTCGAGATCACCGGCCTCACATACGAGCAGGCCGAGGGGAGGCCGTGGGAGGCAGTCATCCACGCCGGGGACGAGGAGCGCGTCCTGCGGGCGGCGCGGCGCACGATGGACAGCCGGGACGAGTTCTTCATGCGCTACAGGTTGGTGCGTCCCGACGGCGAGGTCCGTTGGGTACACGTCAGGGCGGCGCCGCTCTACACGGACGACGGCACCTTCTACGGCTACGTGGGCTCCCTCGCCGACGTCACCTCGCAGGTCTCCGCAGAGGCGGAGCGTAATCGGCTCACCGCGATACTCGAGGCGACGACCGATCTCGTCGCGATTACCGACGCACGTGGCTGGCCGAGCTACATGAACAAGTCGGGCAGGCGCATGCTCGGCATCGGACCGCACTCGCCGGTCGACAACCTCCACTCGTACCGGTTCGCGACGCCGGCGTCCGTGCAACGGATCCGCGACGAGCTGACCCCGGCGCTCGAACAGGATGGGATCTGGAGCGGTGAGCTCGAGCTCCTCCGTCTCGACGGGGGCACGATCCCCGTCTCGCAGGTCACCATCGCGCACAGCGACTCGTCTGGGCGGATCGAATACGTGTCGACGGTGTGCCGAGACATCAGTGAGCGCACACGCATGCAGGACGAGCTCGAGCGGCGTGCACTCCAGCAGGCCACCGTGGCCAGCCTCGGCCAGCAGGCGCTCGGCGGGGCCGAGGTCGACTATCTGGTCGAAGAGGTCGTTGCCGCGATCGACGAGACGCTGGAGATGAGCGGCACTTGCGTACTCGAACCGTTCGGAGAGTCGGACGGAAGTCTCGTCATCCGTGCGGGCGGCGGACACTACTCGCCGCTCGTCGGCCGTCCCCTCGAATCCCCTGAACTGAGGCTCCAAGCGCTCAAGACGCTCGAGTCGGGGAGGCCCGAGGTTCGGCGCCTTTCGATCGAGGGAACCCCGAGCCCCGCATACGCTGCGTCAGTGCTGATCGGCGACCCGGAGCGGCCTTTCGGGATACTGTGCGGCCACGCCCCGCGCAAGTTCTCCACCGACGACATCCACTTCCTCCAGTCGGTCGGACACGTCCTCGCCACGGCGATCGGGCGCAAGCGTACGGACGAGGAGATCCTCCACCGCGCGCTGCACGACGCATTGACGAGCCTGCCGAACCGGACTCTCCTTCTCGACCGCCTCGAGTGGGCCCTGGCCAGGAGCCGCCGGAGCGAGGGAAACGTCGCCGTGTTCTTCCTCGACCTCGACAACTTCAAAATGATCAACGACGGGCTCGGCCACTCGATCGGAGACCAGTTGCTCGTCAGCGTCGCGCACCGCCTCACCCAGGTTCTGAGACCCGGCGACACCGTTGCCCGTTTCGGGGGGGACGAGTTCGTCGTCCTCTGCGAGGAGGTCGTGGACGACGACGGTGCCCGCCAGATCGCCGAGCGGATCTCCGCCGCGATCGGCGATCCCTACCTCATCGAGGGACGCGAGGTGTTCGCAACGACAAGCATCGGGATCTCTCTCGCGCACGGGGACGTGACCCCTGAGACCGTTCTCGCCGACGCCGACGCCGCGATGTACAGGGCGAAGGCACTCGGTCGCGCACGCTTCGAGCTCTTCGACGAGACGCTGAGGCGCCAGAGCATGAGCCGCCTCGAGACCCAGAACGCACTCCGGCGCGCGCTGCAACGGGACGAGCTGCGGATCCACTACCAGCCGGAGGTCCGCCTCGCCGGACGCGGTGATGGCGAGGAGGGTGCGGTCGTGGCACTCGAGGCCCTGATCCGCTGGGACAGCCCCGAGCGCGGTCTCGTGCTACCCGGCGAGTTCGTACCCGAAGCCGAGGAGACCGGGCTCATCGTGCCTCTCGGCCAGTGGGTCCTGCGCCACGCCTGTATCCAGGTGGCCGAGTGGCGGAAGACGATCCCCCAGGCCCGCGACCTCGCCGTCGCGGTCAACCTCTCGGCACGCCAGTTCAGCGACCCCGACCTGACGTCCACCCTCGCAGAGGCACTAGCACACTCGGGGCTCGAACCCGAGGCGCTCTGCCTCGAGATCACCGAAAGCGTGATCATGGACGACGTCGACACGACGGCGACCACGCTCCGTTCGCTGCGCGAGACGGGTGCCCGAGTCGTCATCGACGACTTCGGGACCGGCTACTCGTCACTCAGCTATCTGCGCCGCTTCCCCGTGGACCTCGTGAAGATCGACCAGTCCTTCGTCGACGGCCTGGGCAAGGAGACCGAGGACTCCGCGATCGTGACCGCTATCGTGTCCATGTCCCACGCGCTCGGACTCGGTGTCGTCGCCGAGGGTGTCGAAACGGACGAGCAGCTCGCCGAGCTGCGCAAGCTTGGCTGCGACTACGCGCAGGGCTACCTCATCTCGATCCCGCTCGACGCCTCCGAAGTGGAGCTGCGCCTGCGCGAACCCGGGCGGGGCTGGTAGCCGACGTCGGGTCCGGATCGGAACGCACGCGATCGCGTCTCAGTCCGATTCCTCTGCGGTCCGCATGACGCCGACGACGATCGAGTCGGCCAGCGCCTGCCACGAGGCCTCGATGATGTTCTCGGACACTCCGATCGTTCCCCACGTGTGACGCCCGTCACTTGTGTCTATGAGGACGCGTGTGACGGCGCCCGTTCCGCGGGAGGTGTCGAGGACACGGACCTTGTAGTCGGTGAGCTTGATCTCCCCGAGGTGTGGGTATCGCTGCCCGATGCACTGACGCAGCGCAGCGTCGAGCGCGTTGACGGGACCGTTCCCCTCGGCCGTGGCGATGTAGCGGCTACCACCTGCCCAGAGCTTGATCGTCGCCTCGGTCACGACCTCGCCGTCTTCGCGCTTCTCCATGATCACCCGGAACGACTCGAGCCTGAAGAAGTCCTGATCCCACCCCTGCGCCCGCCGGATGAGCAGTTCGAAGCTCCCGTCAGCGGCCTCGAAGTGGTAGCCGACGTGTTCGAGGCTCTTGATCTCCTCGAGGATCGCAGTCACGGTGTCGGGCTCGTTCTGCAGGTCGATCCCGAGCTCCTCGGCCTTCATCACGACGGTCGCCCGGCCGGCGAGCTCGCTCACGACGAGGCGCGTGTTGTTCCCCACGGCCTCGGGGTCGACATGCTC
>QWHP01000227.1 GCA_021404985.1 Actinobacteria bacterium ATB1 | reverse complement strand
CTTCGACCTCGACGACAACGGCTCGGTGGAGCAGTCCGGGACCTCTGCGACCTACACCTTCCCGGCAGGTGACGGCCCGTCGTCACGCACCGTGAAGGTAACGGTCACGGATCCCGACGGAAGCGCCAGCGACACGACGGCCGTCACTGTGAACAACGTCGCACCAAACGTGAGCTCGGCGACGGTCAATCCCACCGTCGGCACTGCCGGAGTGACGTCGTTCTCCTACTCCGTCACCGCGTCGGATCCCGTTGACCCGATCACCTACCGATGGGACTTCGACGGCAACGGAAGCACCGACCACACAGGAGCGAACCCACCCGCCCGGACTTTCGGAGTTCCCGGCACCTACAACGGCACCGTCACGGCAGACGACGGTGACGGCGGAGTCACGGTGCGGAACCTCCCTGCGGTGACTGTCAATCCGACCGGCGGGGGCGGGGGCCCGACCGATGACGACGACGGCGACGGCGTCATCAACCTTCTCGACGCCCAGCCCCAGAATCCGGCTCTGAGCCGCCTCACGCGGCTGTGCGGCTCCGGGGGCTTCGTGGGCGCCACGTCCGGTACCGGCCGCCTCACTGGCTGCCTCGCCGAATCCAACGTCTTCGGGATCAAGTTCCTCACAGGGGCCCTGGGCTTCGCCGATGCCGGCGTGAACGTCCAGACCCTGTGGTTCCTCTCCGGACGTGCCGTGCGTACCGCCTCGAACGCCGCCTACTACTCGGGCACTGCGATCGGTGGCTTCTCCTTCCAGTACGGCTTGATCATGTACAGCTACCAGATCGCCGTGGTCGACAACGGTGCGAGCGGTGACACGATCGCCGTGCGCGTGACCGGCGGTGGCAAGAACTACCTGCACTCGGCCACCCTCAGCTCCGGAGGTCGCCCATGCCGGCCACCGTACGGGGGTTTGGGGGGTAGCTGCCCGTCGCAACGAGTTCGTGACCAGCACGTTCACACCGACAGCAAAGGGCAGCGCACCCCCAACTTCAAACGGCCGGTGGTTCGCAGACGGAAATGGCATGTTCGACACCACGCTCCTAGGGCGCCCGCAGGATCCTGTCGTCGGGCGCGATTCCGCGGCATCGCGGATCCGGCCGTCCTGACGCGATTCGCGTCCGCCCTCAGATGCCCAACACGGCTCGAATGCCGTTGTCGATGTCGTCGATGAGAGCTGCCGGGAGCCGGCCCGTCTGCTCCACGAGGAGCGAGCGGTCGACGAGCTCCAACCCGAGCGGGACCGCCACGGAGTCGCTCGGCAGCCCGGTCGCACGGCAGCTCAGCAGGACGTTGCCTGGGATTCCCGCCCTTTCGAGGTTCGAAGTGAGAGCCACGACGTTGGTCTGCCAGACATCGACACCGAGTACCTCCTCGGCGTACACGACCACACACGGTCGAGGCTTGTCCAGGTCGATCCAGTACACACCGCCACGTGCTACCACGGCGCGGAGCGCTCCATTCGCTCGACCGTGGCCCGCGACTCCTCTTGCGTCGGCACTGGATCTCTGGCGCGAGCCGCATCGGCGAGAAGCTGCTCGCCGAAGCTCGTCGCTGTTTGGGCTGCATGGCGGCGAAGCTGATCGGTGACCCACCTCGAGAACGGAATGTCGAGGCTGTCGATGTTGGGTACGACGTCCTCCGGGACCCATCGTCTGCATCACGCCAAGAGCGCGCGCTCCGTTCTTTCGGACAACTCGCTCAGACCGGGTCGACGCTCATGGCTGCCAAGACTTCGCCGTCGCTCATGAAGAACCAGCGCAGTCCGTCGCGGACCATCGCGAGGAGGGGGATCACGACGATCATGCCGATGATGCCGAACGTGCCTCCTGCCACCGTGAGGGCGACGATGACTGCTATGGCCGGCATCTCGGTGACCTTCCCGACGACGAGGGGAACGAGCAGATACGACTCGGCCTGCTGTACGAGGAAGAGGACTCCCGCCGCCAGAAGCCCGAGGCCGATGCCTCCCTTCCCCAGCGCGAAGATGACCGCCGGGATGCCCGCCAGTATGGGGCCGACAGTCGGGATCAGCTCCCCTATGCCCGCCAGGACACCCAGGGGGACAGGAAACGGAACCCCGATCAGGGCGAGGGCAAGACCCGAAGCCAGCCCGACGATCATCGCAAGGAGGAGTTGGCCGCGTATGAAGAGCGTGCCGGTCCGGGCCATCTGCCGGAGCGCACCCCTCACTCTGAGGTTGCCCGGTCGTTCGAGCCAGCGGTTCACGACATCGGTGTAGGTGGGGAGGTCCTTCACCGCGAGATAGGCGAGGATCGCACCCACGAAGGCCGCGATGACCACGGCGAATGACACGTTCACGATCCCGAACATCGTGTCCGGAAGTCGGTCGGCGAACTCGACGGCCTGCTTCTCGAGCCCGTCCTGAAAGCCTCGCAGAGCTTCCACAGCAGCCGGGTTGGTCGAGCTGAGGCGTTCCTCGAACCGAGCGGTGTCTGCAGCGACATCCTCGAAGAAGTCCGGCACCGAGGACACGAGCCGGGTCGCCTGGGTCACGAAAGGCGGGATGATCGCGTAGAGCATGGCCACGGTGACGGCGACGATGAGCCCGAAGACGACCCCCGTCGCCACTCCGCGCCCGAGTCCTCGCCGCTCGAGCATCTTGACGATCGGGGACGCGATGACGCCGACCACGACGGAGAACACGAGGGGTACGAGGAACCATCCGACCCGAGCCAGGACCAGACCGACCACCCCGAGCAGCGCAGCGACGCCCACCAGGGACCACGCCTGACTGCCGAGACGGTCCACGGCCTCGAGAGGAAGGCGCCTCCGCAGTCTCCCACCGATCGAGGTGCCTGCCGGCACCGAACCAGTCGGCATCAGACTCCCCCACCCACCGGGAAGGCGTGAACCAGGGCGTTGTAGTCGGGCACCCCACCTTCCGGATCTGAGGCACCCGCCGAAATGAGCACGTTGCCTTCGGGCCAGAACACGGCAAGGTTTCGGCGTGCTATGCGACTCGAGCGCACGCGGCCCACGAAAGAACCGGCAGTGGAGCGCAACTCGACGGCGTCACCCTCCGCGAGCCCGAGCTCGTCGGCGTCGGCGGGGTTCATGAACACGGCGTCCCTCCTGGCCCCGGTGAGGGGGTCGACGTCAGCGTGGACCATGGAGTTGAACTGTTTGCCCCGCCGCGTGGACAGGCGGAAGGCACCCGGCGGGACGTCCGCTCCCGGCAACTCCACCGTCGTGAAGTGAGCCTTTCCATCGGCTGTGGAGAAGCGCGGCTCCGAACCCTCGGCGCAGAGGCGTGGCCCACCCCACTGGACAGCGTCACCGGTTCGGCGCAGGCGCTGGATCCCCTCGTAGTACGGCACGACTGCGGCGATCTCGTCCCGGATCGACTGCGCGTCCCTGAAACTCGCCCGGTCGTCTCCTCGGACCCTGCGTGCCACCTCCCCGAAGACGGCCCACTCCTCACGCACCGACCCCGGCCGGGGACCTCGAACCTCCGGTGAGAACACGATTCGGCGCTCTGTCGTCGTTTCGGTTCCTCCGCCGCTCTGCTCGTACCTCGTTGCGACCGGCAGGAGGACAACTGCGGAGTCTGCCGGGACGAGCATCTGGCTGGTGACAACGATGTCGCTGTGGACGCGCACGGGAACACGCCCGAGTGCGTCACGCACACGCCCCGGTTCCGGCAACACGTCGAGGAAGTTCCCGCCACTCGACCAGAGGACGTCCAACCTGCCCGCCAGGGAAGCTTCCAGCATGTCGACGGCGGACATCCCGGCGCTGGCGGGCACCGGGAATCCATACACCTCGGAGAGGGCTCTTGCGCTCTCCGAGGTCACCGGGCCCCCTCCGGGAAGAGTCGTGGCGTAGGCACCCATCTCGGCTCCGCCCTGCACTCCGGAGTGTCCCCGGATGGGCATGAGACCGCAACCGGGACGCCCGACCATTCCCCTTGCCAGGGCGAGGTCGACGATCGCCCGCACGTTGTCGGAGCCGTGCCGGTGCTGGGTTATGCCCATCGACCAGACGAACACCGCACGACGGGCTCCGGCGTACATGTCCGCGAACCTCCGGCAATCGTCGACGGTGAGACCGCTGCCGCGCTCGATGTCGTCCCACTCGAGTCGCACGAGGTGTTCGCTGAGATCCGGCCAGCCTGTCGTGTGCGCACGGATCCAGGCCTCGTCGACACGGCCCTCCGCGACGAGCGACTTCATCACCCCGCTGACGAAAGCGGCGTCGCCGCCGATTGTCACCTCGAACCAGGAGTCGGCGATCCGTGTGCCGAAGAGCGCCGACTCGGCGTTCGAGGGTACCCAGTACCGGTCGAGGCCGGGCTCGCGGAAGGGGTTGACGACCGCGATGCGTGCCCCGCGCCTCTTCGCCAGGTAGAGGTACTTCATCATCACGGGTTGGTTGTTGGCGACGTCGGACCCGAACAGCACGACGAGGTCGGTCTCGAAGAGGTCCCTGTACGAGCAGGTGGCCGCACCGACGCCCAACATCTCCTTGAGGGCCACGGTCGAGGGTGAATGGCAGACCCTCGCGGCATTGTCGACATGAGGAGAGCCCATTCCCCTCCATGCCTTCTGGGCGGCGTAGTACACCTCGTTGGTGACCCCGCGACTTGTCAGGTACAGGGCGACGCCGCCGGGGTCGGCATCGGCGACCTTGCCGGCCACGAGGTCGAGTGCCTCGTCCCATCCCACGGGACGGAATCCTGGTTCCCCCGCAAGCCGCAGCATCGGTACGGCGAGGCGGCCGAGGGATCTGAGATCAGCGCCGTCCAAGGCGGCGAGGGACTCCGCATCGCGCAGCATCGAGGGGTCGACGGGTCCCATTGTGTTCAGGTGCAGTAGGTCGAGGCGCACCGTGCACAGATGGATCCCGTCGATCGTCCAGTCGTGCAGTCCCGCCGTCCCGAGGGCACATCCGTCACAGGCCCCCTGGGTCAGGATCCTCCACGCGTACGGCAGCTGACGCCGGTTACGCCAAGCTGCGCGGACCATCTCGAGGTAGTGGTTCGGCTTCTGCTCACCTAGTCCGTTCGGGTTGAACCCCACCCAGGTGTCCGGGTCCCAGCCGGCGGCGCGTGCGGATCGTCGGATCGTCCGGTGGATGGCCCCCCGGCCTTCGTCCGTCTCGGCCGCCTCGAACACGGGATGAACTCTACGGCAGGCGCGCAGGTTTCCCTACGCTCACCTGGTGGACCCCGTGACGATGCGCCCCGCGGTTCGGGTTCGGGCGGGACTGCCGCCCAGAAGTGAATCGCCTGACCCCGACGCCGTGGCTGTCGAGGAGCCCCTCGAGATCCGGACGCGTGTCGCCCGGGGGGATCCCCAACCCGTCGCCGTGTTGATGCGGACGCCGGGCGACGACTTCGACCTCGCGGTCGGCTTCGTCCTCACCGATGGGGTCGTTCGCTCTCCCGGCGACGTCGCAGGGGCACGCTACGGCGACCCTGCGGAGTTCAACGTCGTCGAGGTGGTGCTCCGCCATGGGGCGCATCCGGACACCGACGGCTTGAGGGCGTCGCTCGCCACGGCTGCCTGCGGCGTCTGCTCGAGGAAGATCCTCGGAGAGATACAGAGGGTCTTCGCTCCCGTCCGGGACGACCCCCTGTCGATCGAGGAAACACTGGCCCGCGAACTGCCCACGCGGCTGCGCGAGGTCCAGGTGGTCTTCGGAAAGACGGGAGGAGTTCACGGGGCCGCCCTCTTCGCCCAGGATGGAGAGCTGCTCCTCGCGAGGGAGGACGTCGGTCGCCACAACGCGGTGGACAAGGTCGTCGGGGGACTTGTCCGTTCGGGCTCGGTGCCCGCCCGCGAGCGGATCCTCGCGGTCTCCGGACGGGCTGGCTTCGAGATCGTTCAGAAGGCACTCATGGCCGGGATCCCCGCCCTCGTGTCGGTGTCAGCACCCTCGTCGATGGCCATCGACCTCGCGGAGGAGGCCGGGATGACACTCCTCGCATTCACGCGAGACGACGGGTTCAACGTCTACTCCCACCCGCACCGTCTCGCATGAGGCTTCGGGCCCGCTCGAGTGCATCCTCGTCGTCGACGTCGATCAGTGAAAGGCCCTCCGGGTCGTAGGGCCTCCATTCGTCCTCGCCGATGTACTCGACGTCGACCTCGTCGTAAAGGCGTCTGAGGCTCCGCGACCCCGAGGCGAGGAGACGTTCTGCCGAGGGGGCCAGGGCGGTCGAGTAGACAGCGAGGAGGGTCTCGGGACCCTCCTCGCCGGAGATCGCGACAACATCCGCCTCACGGCAACTCGAGACGAGATATCCCAGGAGAGCAGGCTGCAG
>QWHP01000226.1 GCA_021404985.1 Actinobacteria bacterium ATB1 | reverse complement strand
ACGTCGTAGGCATCCACTTCTTCAATCCGGCACCCGTGATGAGTCTGGTCGAGGTGGTCCAGTCGCTCACGACCGATCCAGGGGTCGTGGAGAAGGCCAAGGGTTTCGCCGCGGCCTGCGGGAAGGATCCCGTTGTCGTGAAGGACCGGGCTGGGTTCATCGTGAACGCCCTTCTCTTCCCGTACCTGAACAGTGCCGTGGGGCTCCTCGAGAACGGTCTCGCCTCGCGTGAGGACATCGACGCTGCCATGAAGGGAGGCTGTGGGTTCCCGATGGGTCCGTTCCAGCTTCTCGACCTCGTCGGGCTCGACACCTCGGTCGCGATCCTCGATGCCCTTTTCGAGGAGTACGGTAACCCGTCGATGCGCGTGCATCCGCTCCTCAAGCGGATGGTCGCAGCCGACATGCTCGGTCGCAAGACCGGGGTCGGCTTCTACGACTACAACTGATGGCCATGCGCACCGTGATGTTGCGATCCGGTCTCTTCTTCATCGCGCTGTGCGCGATCTCGCTCCTGACGGTCGGCTGTGGGAACCGCCCCGGGCACGCCGTCCATCCGGTGGAAGTCGGGGAGTCCGGCGACGGCAACGAGATCGAACTCCTCGAAGGCCAGATCCTCGAGGTGACCCTGCCGGAGAACCCTTCGACGGGATATCGCTGGGTGGTGGAAACCTACGACGAGAACGTCCTCGAGCAACTCGGATCGGGTTCGTATGCCCCGGACGAGGAGGCATCCGGGCTCGTCGGCTCCGGCGGCGAGGTTCGCTTCAGGTTCAAGGGCGTGCGCCCGGGGGAGACCGATCTGGAGCTCGGCAACCTCCCGCCCGGCGAGGACGAGGCGGAGGAGACCTTCGGGCTGTCTGTGCGAGTCATGGAATCCCACGACACGGACGAACATGAGTCGAGCTCGCACTCCGAGCAGACCGAAGAGTGACGATGAGCCGTCAGGCCGCGCGAGCATGAAGTGGGCGCCGCAGGATGTTCCGGCGCCGCACCTTCTCAGTCGAGGACTCCACGAGTTCGGAAACGCATTCGGCGCTCCCCACATGTGCCTTCCACCCTGACTCCTCCAGACGAGATCTGTGAAGCCGATGAGGACGTCGGGAGGGACCAGTATCTCCCGCGCCCCAGTGAGCCTGAGGAGCCTGTCACGGTCCACCGTGCTCGACGCCGCCAGATTGAACGTGCCGGGATGCGCATCGAACCCGAAGTGCGCAAGGCCGCGCACGAGGTCGTTCTCGTGAAGGAACTGAAGCGGCACCCGATGTCCCCTCATCGAGAAGAACCAGCGCGACGTCAACCTCCGCGAAAGGAAACCCCGCGCCTCGTTGCGGCCGAGGACTGGTGCGGGACGCAGGATCGTGACCTCGTGGTCGGGTAGCCCCGGCCATTCTCGCAATACTGCCTCACACTCGGCCTTGTGCTCGGCGTAGGCAAAGGATCCGGACGGCCTCAGGGGCGCCGTCTCGGGGATCAGGTCGGGATTGTCGGAATGGGCCCCGTAGACGTATCCGCTCGATACGTGCACGAGACGCTCGATCCCGGCGCCGTTGACGGCATCGAGGACGTTGTGGAATCCGCCGACGTTCACGTCGTACATGAGACGGAGATCCCGCATGGCCTCGACGCAGAACGAGAGGTGGATCATGACGTCGCAGCCCTTGACCGCACCGACGAGCTCCGGATCCCTGATGTCGAGGGCGTGGAATTCGAGCTTCGGGGTCCGGACGGGGACGTCCCGGCAGTCCACTCCGACGACTCGGTCCACGTCTCGGCGTCGCTCCAGTGCCATGCAGAGAAGGGTCCCCAGGTTGCCCGCAACCCCTGTGATTGCGACATGTCTGCCCAACGATTCTCGTCCCCCGTCTCGTCGAGTCATGACAGGATACGCGCTCTGGGCGCGTGTCAGATCACCCCGTCCCGACCGAGCCTCTCGATCTCGTCGTCGGTGTATCCGAGCTCGCGCAGGATCTCGGCCGTCGCACTCGATCGTGCCCTGCCTGCGAACCGGACGCGGCCGGGGGTCGAAGTGAGGCGGGGGAACACGTTCTGCATGCGCAGCGTCCCGAGTTCGTCGTCGTCGATCTCGACGATCGTCTCACGAGCCCGATAGTGGGGATCGTCGAAGAGGCTCTCCATGTCGTGTACCGGTGCCACCGCCGCCTCGCAGGCGTCGAATCGCGCGATGACCTCGTCGCGCGTGTGGCGCGCTATCCACTCGCCGATGACCGAATCAAGCTCCTCGATGTTCCTGAGCCGAGCAAGGTTCTCCGAGAATCTGGGGTCCTCGAAGAGCTCGGGTTGCTCGATCGCCTTGAAGATCCGCCCGGCGATCGTCTGCGCGGACCCGGCGAGCGCCACGTAGTGCCCGTCGCTCGTGCGGAAGGTGTTCCGGGGTGCGGTGAAGCCGAGCCGGCTCCCCTGACGACGCTGCATCTCGCCGTTCTGGTCCCACTGCGACGGAAGCGGGCCGAGGATCCCGAAGAGCGACTCGTAGAGAGCACTATCGATCACCTGCCCGGACGCCCCGTGGACGTCCCTGTGGTACAGGGCGACCATCACCGCGTAGGCACCGCACCATCCCGTCAGCTCGTCCGCGAGAGCGATCGGCGGCAGCAGCGGGGGACGGTCCTCGTAGCCGGTCAGATCGGCGTAGCCGGAGAACGCCTCGGCGAGAGTCCCGAAGCCGGGTTTGTCCTTGTAGGGTCCGGTCTGCCCGTATCCGGTGATTCGCAGCACCACCAGGCGCGGGTTGCAGTCGAGAAGCACATCCGGGCCGAGACCGAGCCGCTCGAGCGTTCCCGGCCTGAAGTTCTCGACGAGTACGTCGGCCTTGTCGACGAGATCGAGAAGGATCCGGCGTCCGTCGTCGTGCTTGAGGTCCAACGACATCGGCCGCTTGTTCCTCGCGACGACCTTCCACCAGAGGCTCACGTCGCCCCTCCGATACTCGAAGGCACGGACCGGGTCACCGCTCCCGCGTCGCTCGACCTTCACGACATCGGCCCCGAAGTCACCGAGGATGCGAGCGCAGGTGGGCCCTGCGATCAGAGTGGCGAGATCGATGACACGCACGCCCTCGAGGGGCAGTGGTGAACGTGCGGACGACGGGGAAGGCATCGGGCGATTGTACGGAGATGCCCAAAGCGGATCTCAAGTGCCCCGGACGCCGACTGGGCACTCGGATCGATGCCGGGCAGACTCCCCGCATGACAGATCTCGATCTCCTCTATCGAAAACTCGAAGCGGTCACGGGCCTGTACGCCACCCTCGACCTCAGGGCACCCCTCCCGCCACTCGGGGACTGGGCGATCGATCCCTTCATGGCCGTCACCATCGTGAACACGATCTTGGACGTCCGCCCGCGTCTCGTGGTCGAGTGTGGGAGCGGAGCGAGCACTGTCGTGGCGGGTGCGGCGCTGCGCAAGCTCGGAGGAAGGCGAAGACTCCTCTCCGTCGACCACAACCCCCTCTACGCGGGGATCTCGCGAAGTCACGTCCTACGCCACGGCTTGCAGCAGTGGGCCGAGGTGAGAGAGGCGCCTCTGGTGGACGGACCGTACGGCCTCTGGTACGAGCTCTCCGCGTTCGATACGGACGCGGACATCGACCTTCTCCTGGTGGACGGTCCTTCGACCGAGATCGGTCCGGACGCGAGACGGCCTGCCCTACCGGCCCTGTACGACAGGCTGTCACACGACGCGCGCATCCTGGTGGACGATGCCGTGCGGGAGGGGGAACAGGCGGCGATCGCGTCATGGCAACGTGATTTTCCCGATCTCGAGTTCCAGATCCTCTGGACCGAGAACGGCTGCGGCTTCGGAATCCGGCGCCGCGCGGACCGCCACCCATGAGGGGTTTCGCTGCCCTTGCCGACACGGTGGTCCTGATGTAGGTTCGACGGACTTCCTCCTGTCTTCCCTGTCTTGCCTGCATCCCCCGACTTCCCCGCCGGAACCCCGGCACCCGACTTCCTCCGTCATCGGCAGGGCGCGCTCGCGCGCCGGAAACAGGGGAAGTGTCGTGCAGCCCATCTCAGCCCACTACGTGTCCGTGCCGCCCGAGGACGTCGACCCGGACGACATCGCAATGGAAGGTGACGCACCTCGGCTCAGCGTCGAACGGACGATCGTCGACCTCGTCGAGGAGCTCGGTCGCCCCGGAGACCTCGACGCAGTGATCAGAACCGCTCTCCGGCACCGTCTCACCACGCAGGCCCGCCTCTGGCGCCGCTCCATGTGCCTTGCTGCGGAGGGAAACGCACACGCACGGGCCGTGCTCGACTCGCTCGTCCGGATCCACCCGGTGCGTCCGGAGGCCCGGGGATCTTGAGGCCTACGCTGTCCTCATGGGAAGGACAGCCGGCCTCGACGGCGCCGTTGTCGGCATCACTGCCGAACGCAAGGGAACCGAGCAGGCCCGGATGGTCTCGGATCTCGGGGGAGTCCCTGTGGTGGGAGCGACGATGCACACAGTCCCGCTGGGGAGCGACCCCGAGTTGGCTGCAGCGCTGGCGGACGTGGTTTCGCATCCCCCGTCGGTGATCGCCTCGATCACTGGGGTCGGAACACGAGGGCTCTTTCGGTCTGCCGAGGAGCTCGGGATGAGGGCCGATCTCGAACGTGTCTTCGCCGGCGCAAGGCGATATGCGAGAGGACCCAAGGCCCGAACGGCTCTGCGGGAACTCGGCCTCGGCGTGGAGTGGACACCCCCTTCGGAGACCAGCTCGGAACTCCTCGCGAGGCTCGTCGCCGAGGCACAACCGGGTCAGCGGGTGATGGTCCAGGCACACGGACAGCCGATGCCCGAGTTTCGCACGACGTTGTCCCCGTTGGGTGTGGACGTGGTCGAGGTGCCCGTCTACCGGTGGCATCCACCGCTCGATCCCGAACCTGGGAGGGAGCTCGTCAGGAGACTTGTCGCGGGAGAGCTCGACGCGGTGAGCTTCACGAGCGCTCCGTCTGTCCGCGGGCTCTTCTCGCTCGCGGAGCCGTTGGGGATGGCCGACCCGGCGAAGGACGCGTTGCGTCGGTCTGTGGTCGCCGCCGTCGGCGATGTCACGGCCGACGAGTTGCGGGACGCTGGTGTCGAACCGGATCTGATCCCGTCACGGCCCCGCATGGGAATCATGTATCGCGAGCTCGCCGACAACTGGGGTGAGCTCGGGCAGGGACGCGAGCGGCGCTCCTGAGAACCGGAGGCCGGATGTTCGACGGCCCCCTCAGGCGTCGGCAGCGCGGTGCGAGCTCGCCTGGCCGTCGAGGCCGACCACCTCACAGAGCACGTCGATGACTTCCTCGACGCAGACGAAGCCAGCGAAGTGCCCTTCACCCTCCTGGAGCCGGAGCTCGGCGTCGGGAATCCGCTTGGCGAGCCACTCACCGTGCGACACGGGAACGATCCCGTCGTGAGTGCCATGCCAGAGTCTCACCGGCACCGCTATGTCTGCCGGGTCGAAGCCCCAGGGCTGCATGAAGACCGACATGTCGCCGGTCAGGCCGTGGGCGCCACGCTCGATGCCGTGCAGGATGCTGGCGGCGAACATGTCGCGGAAGCCGGGGAGGTCGAAGACGTGCCGGTCCGTCGGGGGGCACAGCCTCTGATAGGTGTCGATCGCCCTGTACACGTACGGCTCGAGGCTCTTCACGACGACTGTGAGGGCATGGCCCAGGGGTACGTGGAAAACGGGAACGAGGCGACCCGCCTCACGCAGGAGGCGTGGGAAGCCCGGCGGTATCTCACGCCCGTGCATCGGCCCGAGACCACCCAGGGAGATTCCTATCGCCACACGGTCCGGGAGCTCGTGCGCGCAGGCGAGAACGTGGGGGCCGCCGCCGGAGAGGCCGACCACACCGAATCTTTCGATCTCCAGCGCATCCCCCAGTGCTGCCATGTCCCGCGCCCAGGATCGGAGACTCCGACCGAGGTGGCGGCTGCTCCTCCCGAACCCGGGCCTGTCCACGCCGATGATCCTGATGCCGCGCTCGACCGCGATCGGGTGCGCGCTCGGCGGAAGTTGGGTACGCGATCCGGGTGTTCCGTGGAACCAGAGGACCGGGAATCCGTCGGGCTGCCCGAACTCCGCATAGGAGATCCTTCGGCCGTCCGGGAGACGCACGACGTCGTCGACGTGCGGTTCGTGAGGGAGCATGGGTTTCGCCACTTCGTGTCACCCCGATGAAGTCGCCCTGTGGTGCGGAATTCAACTTCGTAAGCGTTCGACCCGGCGAATCGGTGCACCTTCCGTCGTTCTCGGATGCGGCGGGCAGCGACGGGACTCGCGCCGGCGGCAGACGCGGGCGGGCCCCACGGCGGGGACATCCGTGGGGCCCGGAGGAGGCGTCGGAGCTGACTCTCCTCGGGTGTGACTACTCGTCACGTGTGCGGGTTGGCTGGGGAACCTCCGCTTGCGCAGCTGCCTGCCTAGTAGTGATCGTCACCACTCCATGAGTTATGAGCGGATCCAGCACTCGCGAAGGCGCGA
>QWHP01000225.1 GCA_021404985.1 Actinobacteria bacterium ATB1 | reverse complement strand
GGAGGCGAAGCGGCTCGCCGACCACCTCGTGGAGGAGTCAGGCATCGACCTGTTGCTGCACGCCCTCGTGTCCGACGTCGTGCTGGACGAGTCCGGTGCGGTGGAGGCCTTGGTGGTGGCAAGCAAGCAGGGCCCCAAGGCGATAACCGGAAGGGTGTTCGTCGACGCCACCGGGGACGCCGACGTCGCAGTCGCGGCGGGGGTGCCGTGGGAGATGGGGGGGTCTGGGCAGAGGCAGTTCGGGTCGATGCAGTTCTTCGTGCAGCGCGCCGACACCCAAGCGGCCTTGACCGCCGGACTTGCCCGGCTCACGGAAGAGATGGCGTCGAACGGTGCTCATCTGAGCAGGGACGGTGGCGCGGTCATCCCGACCTTCAGACCCGGGGAGATGATCGGGGCGATGATCCGCCTCGCCCGCCAGGGGGAGCCGCTCGACGCGACGGATCTGCGCGACCTCACGTACGGGGAACTCGAGGGACGCCGACGCGCCGAGGAGGCGATTGCGTTCCTGAGGGAGCACATGCCCGGGTTCGAGGAAGCCTTCCTGGCGGACACTGCAACACAGCAAGGGGTTCGGGAGACACGCCACGTAGTGGGTGAGTACACGCTGTCGGGATCCGACGTGACGGGGCTGGCACGGTTCGACGACGCGATCGCCAGCTCGGCTTGGCCTCAGGAGTACCACACGGCCGGACGTAGCACCGAGTACACGTTCCTGCCGGACGCGTCGGCGTACCAGATTCCCTACAGGAGCCTCGTGCCTCAGGGTCCGCCGAACCTGCTCGTCGCGGGCAGATGTATCTCGGCCGACCACGATGCTCTCGCTTCGTGCCGGGTCATGGCGCCGTGCATGGCGATGGGTGAGGCTGCCGGCACCGCGGCCGCAATGGCGGTACGCGAGGACTCGAACGTACAAGCGGTCGACGCCGCCCCCCTCCGGGAGGAGCTGGCCGCGCACGGAGCGATCCTCTCGCTGTAGCCCGCGGACGCACGAGCACGTGGGCAGATCCAGACACCCATACAGTGACTCAATCCACCCACATACGGACCCCCAACCCACGTGGGCAGATCCAGACACCACATACGTGACTCAATCCACCCACGTCGATGGGGGGCCGTCCGGGAGCCAGCCGAGGTCGGTCAGGGCACGAACGAGGATCTTGCGCTCCGACTCCCCCACCGCGACTAACGGACGTCTCACGTGAGGCTCGATCGGGTGACCGCAGAGGCGTAGTGCCTCCTTGACGAGAGCGTGGGTGGCCTGTGATCTGGCGACACTCCCCTGATACTCGGCGGAGGCGACGGCTTCGAATCCCTGCACCAGTATCTCTGCAGGGGCGTCGATACCGCTCATGACCGGGATCGCCCTTCGCACGTGGGCCTGGATCTCGGACGCGCGCTCGGTGTCACCGGTCTTGGACGCCACGTGGAGATCCCTTATCTCCCGGGGAGCGAGCAACGGCAGCGGACAGAAGACTCCCGCGCCCCCGGCCTGCACGCAGGCCTGGAGGAGGAAGCTCGTGCCGGTGAACACCCGCCATCCCTGGGACGACGTCGCCCGGATCACGTCGCGGAGGAACCCTTCGTTGGTGACCGTGATCTTCGCACCCACCACACCGGGAATGGCAGCGATCCGGGCGATCTCGGCGGCCGAGAGAGCGAGGCCTGTGACATCGGGGAAGTGGTAGTAGAAGACGGGCAGGCCGCCTTCTCGGGCGATGGCGTCCATGTGCGCCACGGCAGCCTCGACCCCGAGGTCGAAGTACAGGGGCAAGGCCGCCATCACGGCATCGCAGCCGGCCTCCCCCGCAGCCCTCGCCAGAGCGATGGCCTCGTCCGTCCCGTGGGCAGAGGCGGTGCCGATGACAGGTATCCGCCCACCGGCCGCGTCCGCTGCGACCTCCATCACCGAACGCTTCGCAGCGAAGTCGAGGTACGGGAACTCACCGTTCGATCCGAGAACCACTGCTCCGTCGAGCCCCTCCGACACGCAGTGGTCCACGAGATGGCGGAGTCCCCGTTCGTCCGGGGATCCACCCGCCGTCAGAGGCGTCGGGAGGATCGGGACAACGCCCTCGAGCGACGTCACATCAGCGGCCATCGTCACCTCCGGGGCGGCTGCAGATCCTCGGCAAGATACCTGAACTCCGACTCAGCGGCGGGGCCCGACGTACACGGCACGTGGCCGGAGCCGGGATGGTCGTTCGTACTCCTCCATCGCGTGAGCGATCCATCCGGCCATGCGCGCGACCGTGAAGACAAGTTCACCTGTACCCACAGGCAACTCGAGACAGTACGACATCGCGCCCAGCGCGAAATCGACGTTCGGCTCCGGTAGCTCCTGTGCACGTACGACGTCCAGGACGTCGATGACGTCGGCCCATCGTCCTGCCGGTGCCGCCGGGTGAACGGCATCGAGGAGGACCGGGCAGCGCGGATCACCGTCCGGATAGAGGGGATGACCGATGCCGGCCAGGGGCTCACCGGTGCGTAGGCGGTTCCCTAGCGCTCGGGACGCGGACGCTCCGGAGCCGACATCGGCGAACAGGACCTCGACATCACGTGACGCTGCGCCGTGCCACGCCCCGCCGACCACGCCGAGTCCGGCAGCGACTGCCCCGTAGGGGTCGGCGCGGTAGGAGGCCGCTATGCGCACGGCGACAGTGCTCGCGGCGAGCTCGTGATCCGCCAGCAGGACGAGCGCGGTCTCGAGCGCCCCGGCGTCCGCGTCCCTCTGGTCACGAGACGTCAGCGATAGCCGGAGCGTCTCGGCGACCGAGGAGGGTGAATCCCCGGGCTCGAGACCCGACGTCTCCGCCTTGGACGTCCGGGTGAGCGGGGCGATGGACGCCACGAGGGATGCGGTCATCCGCCGCGCCGTGGTGGCCACTGCCGAGGCGCGGAGGTCATGGCGCATGGGGTCGACGGCGCGGAACAGGGCGACGAACATCGACAGGCGGTCCAGGGGGTCGACCTCGGGTGGGAGGAGCTCGGAGACCTCCACCGCCCGTCCGACGAGCTCGGGGTCGGGTTCCCAGCTCACCGCCCGACGTGACGGGAGTCGGCCCGTCCAGAGGAGCTCCGCGACACCCTCGAAGGAGACTTCGCTGGCAAGGTCGAGCGCTCGCCTGCCTCTGTAGGTGTGGCCTCCGGGCTCGATGCGGGTGAGACCGGACGTCATCCGGAACTGGTCGACCTTTTCTCGAGCCCTGCCACGTCCGCGGCGGGCGACGGCATCGACCTCTTCCGGATCGAACCAGCTCCGCCGGTCCCCCGGCTTGCGTCGGGGGTCGAGCACTCCCCGACTCACATACGCATACACCGTCTGGGTACGGACCCCGAGCGCGTGCGCGACCTCGTCGACAGAGAGGAGAGTGCGCCCGGACGACGCCTCTGACATTGACATGAGATCAATCTTGATCAATGTTGCTGAAGCCGTCAAGCTGTCGGCATGGATCGAGCCCAACCACCAGATCAAGGGCACGGGCAATGCGCTCACATCCAGGCCGGCCCCGGCCTCGAGGACGTTGTGGCCTTAGAGACTGCGATCGGAGCCGTTCACGGAGAGGAGGGCTTCTTCCAGTACCGGGGTCACGACGCCACCGCGCTCGCCCGCGACCTCCCGTTCGAGTCGGTCTGGCACCTCGTCACCCTCGGCTCGATCCCGGGACCCTCCGAACTGAGGGAGTGGCGCGAGAGGACGGCGAGGGCTCGCGCCCTGCCTCACGACCTCCACGATCTCGATGCGCTCGTCCGGGGGATGAGCACCGGACAGGCCGGACCGATGTCGGCACTCCGGACCCTCGTCTCTGCAGCCTGCAGCCTCGAAGGTATGGGCTCCTGGTTGGACACGAGTCCCGAGGACATCGAGGGCCAGGCCGTACGCATCGCCGCCCTCTTCCCCACCTTGGTCTGTGCACTTCACCGGATTCGATCGGGTCAGCGGACTGTCGATCCCCGTTCGGACCTGTCCCACGCCGAGAACTTCCTCTGGATGCTCACCGGCACCGGCCCCGTTCCCCGGGCCGCTGCTGCCCTCGAGACCTACTGGAGCATGACGGTCGACCACGGCCTCAACTCCTCGACCTTCACCGCCCGCGTCATCGCGTCGACCGGAGCCGACCTCGGGGCAGTGGTCACCGGCGCACTCGGCGCACTCTCCGGACCTCTCCACGGGGGAGCACCGAGTCGCGTCCTCGAGATGCTCGACCTCGTCGGCCGGCCCGAAGAGGCTTCTGCATGGCTGGCCGCCCGGGTGGATGCGGGAGAGCGAATCATGGGGTTCGGGCACCGGGTGTACCGAGGCTCCGACCCGCGAGCCGGCCTGCTGCGGTCCCTCGCAATGTCGCTCGATCCGCCGCGCCTCCCCCTGGCACTCGCTGTCGAGGATGCCGCCCTCGCGATCCTGGCCGAGCGTCACCCGGAGCGGAGCCTGCCGACCAATGTGGAGTTCTGGGCGGCAGTCGTGCTCGAAGCCGTCGGGCTTCCCGGAGTGCTCCACCCTCTGACCTTTGCCTGCAGCCGAGTCGTGGGCTGGCTCGCCCATGCGATCGAGCAGGCGTCGGCGAACCGTCTGATCAGGCCGCGGAGCCTCTACGTGGGCCCGCGGGACTCGATGATCCCGATCGACTCGAAAGCCTCCTGAAAGCCCGGGGATCCAGTGCCGGCAGGTGACGGATTCGTCTCGATTCGTGCCCGATTCGTTCGGACGTGCCCGATGGTGTCGTAGGACCCTGCCGGTGAGGACGTCGGATGCCGATACTCGGAACAGGAGGCTGCTCGCGACCGTTACAGATGCCATGGACATCCGCAAGCCCCACCACCTGACCTGGAAGTCCGTAACCGTCCAGGGCCGGCCCGCCTCGTACGGGGAGGCCGGACCCGAGGACGGGCTTCCTCTGGTGTTCCTGCACGGCTGGGGGCTGGGCGACAGGTCCTACAAGCGGGCACTCAACCGTCTCGCCAGACACGGGCTGCATGTGTATGCGCCGGCCCTCCCCGGATTCGGCGCCACCCCGCTCCTTCCCCGACGCGATCACTCGATGCTCGGATATGCCGGCTGGGTGATGGATTTCTGTGCGGCCGTCGGGATCACCAGCCGCGTCAGGCTCGTCGGACACTCCTTCGGTGGAGGTGTGGCGATCAAGACGGCACATGCATACCCCGAGTGGGTGTCGCTCCTCGTGCTCGTGAACTCGATCGGCGGGGCCGTCTGGAAGCGGCACGAGGGCGGAACCCGCCACATCGAGAAACGTCCCCTGTGGGACTGGGGCATCCACTTCCCGATCGACATGGCGCCGAAGATGTCGAAGATCCTCCCGGTCATCGCCGAGGACGTGATGCGCAACGTGATACGCAATCCGATGGGCTTCTGGCATACAGGGCGGCTGGCTCGCATGGCAGACCTACACGCAGAGCTGGA
>QWHP01000224.1 GCA_021404985.1 Actinobacteria bacterium ATB1 | reverse complement strand
CACCCCGGCGTTGAATCCCCGACCCTCTGCCCGGAGCACGACGACACGTACCTCGGGATCCTGCCCCGCGTCGGTGCGCTTCTCTGCGAGGTCGAACCAGCTCGCGACCGTGAGCGCGTTCACCGGTGGTTCGTCCATCACGACGTCGGCTATGTGCTCCGACTTCTCGACGTGGATGGGCATGGCTCGCTCCCGACCTTGAAGAACGCTCACCCGGACCTGACGGCCCGTCAGAATCTAGAATCCCCGAGAATGCTGGAACAAGAGGCGCCCGTGGGCGGAATCGCACTCGTCCTGGGGGGTGGCGGGCCCGTCGGACATGCGTTCCACTGCGGACTGCTCGCCGCGATCGAGGCGGCCTCGGGGTGGGACCCGCGGGAGGCCGATCTCGCACTGGGTACCTCCGCCGGGGCGCAGGTCGTGGCGCTCCTGAGGGCGAACATGAGCACCCCGGACCTCCTCGCGCGCGCTACGGGGGACAGTCTGAGCGACGAAGGCGCGGCGACGGCATCTCTCTACGTGCGTCCCGACGAGCCCGAGGGGTTCTTCGTCCCCATACCGCAGGCTCCGGAGATCCTCCTGAACGCGCTACGCGATCCGCGTCACCTCAACCTGATCGACATCGGTGTCGGCCTCACCCCCAAGGGACGGATCTCGATGCAGCCCATGATCGAGGGCGTGGATGCCATGTTCGGTGGAAACTGGCCACCCGGGACCTGGATCACCGCACGCGAGCTGAGCAGCGGGAAGCTGGTGGTCTTCGACGGCAAGAGCGGGGCCACCGAGGCCACGCTGGGTCAGGCCGTCGCCGCTTCGGGCTGCGTACCCGGACGGTGTATCCCGGTCACCATCGGCAGCAAGAGGTATGTCGACGGGGGGACACATTCCCCGACGAATGCGGACCTTGTCGCGACCGTGGAACCCGAGATCGCCGTCGTGAGCTCCCCGATGTCCCTCCCGGCCGAGGACAGAACCGGGCCGGGCGGGGTCGTGGGCCGTCTTCTCCGGCGCCGCCTTCGCGAAGAGCTCTCGCGCCTTCCCTCCGGGACGGAGGTCGTCGTGTTCGAACCACCCGCAGAGCTTCGCCGCACAATGGGCTGGAACCCGATGCGCGTCGAGCAGATGGGCCCCGTCGCCGAGGCCACCTACGATGCGTTCACCTCGCACGAAGAGACGGAGCGGCTGGTCCGGCTCCTCGAAGAACGCTGAGCGGACCGACACCGAAAGGGCACCGAAGGATGAGCGATCCCCTGGACTTCACAGGCAGAGTCGTCCTCGTAACAGGTGGGGCCAGAGGTCTGGGTCTCGGCATCACCCTGCGATTCATCGAGCTCGGCGCCCGCGTCGTCGTGTGTGGCCGGTCGGAACCGGACACCCTGCCCGGCCGCGAGGGACGCACCGCATCGTTCGTCGCCGGCGACGTTCGCGACCCCGAGTCGTGCGCACGGATCGTCACCGAGGTGGCTTCGTCGGAAGGACGACTCGACGTCCTCGTGAACAACGCGGGTGGATCGCCCTACTCCCTCGCGGCCGAGGCCTCCCCGAACTTCTCGCGCAAGATCGTCGAGCTGAACCTGCTTGGGCCGCTCAACATGTCGCAACTGGCGAACGCCGTGATGCAGGCGCAGGAGAATGGCGGATCGATCGTCAACATCGCCAGCGTGAGCGGGATCCGACCCTCGCCGGGCACCGCTGCGTACGGTGCCGCAAAGGCCGGTCTCATCAACCTCACGCAGACCCTCGCCGTCGAATGGGCTCCCAAGGTGCGTGTGAACGCCGTGACCGCAGGCCTGATCCGCACCGAGCAGGCACACCACCACTACGGCAGTGAAGCCGGGATCGCCGCTGCATCCGCCACCGTCCCTCTCGGTCGCCTCGCCGACCCGAGTGAGATCGCCGATGTCTGCGTGTTCCTGGCATCGCCCCTCGCCTCCTACGTGACCGGGTCCGACATCGTCGTGCATGGGGGAGGCGAACGGCCTGCCTACCTCACTGCCGTGGAGGCTGCCATGCACGGGAACGGTGCCGAGGTGGGACGATGACGACAGCCGCCGCCGTCCCCTCGGGAGCCGAGAACGCGACCTGGGAGCTCGACACCCTGGTCTCCGGATGGGGCGAGGGAAGGGCTGCGGTGATCGCCCTCCTCGACGGAGCCGACGTCGTCGCCGACGAGCTCGCAGCCGCGAGGGGTCGCCTCGCATCGATGGATTCACCCGCTCTTGCCCACCACATGCGACGCACGGCCGAGATGTCAGAGATGCTGGGCCGCGCACATTCGTGGGCAGCGCTTCGGTTCGCTGAGTTGATGACGGACGAGGCCCGAGGTGCCCTGGTACAGATGGTCGTGGAACGCGCCACGGCGCTGGAGACGAAGCTCCTCTTCTTCGACCTCGAGTGGGCGGCGCTCGACGATGCCGAAGTCGAAGAGCTCCTCGCCGACCCTGCTCTCGACTTCTGCTCCCATCATCTCCGCTCCATTCGGCGTTACCGCCCCCATCTCCTGACCGAGCCGGAGGAGAAGATCCTCGCCGAGAAGTCCGTCACCGGCGCAACGGCGTGGGCGCGCCTCTTCGACGAGCTGACATCGACGATCTCGGTCGAGTTGCCGGCGACGGACGGCACGGGGACGCACAAGACGGGCCTGGAGGAAGGACTCTCGGTCCTCGCACATCCCGACCGGGAGGTAAGGCGCCGCGCTGCACAGGCCGTGACGGAGGGCTTGGCGCCGGGTCTCCGGACCCGCGCCTATGTGTTCAACACCCTTCTCGCGGACAAGCCGACGGACGACCGTCTCCGCGGCTATCCGAGTTGGATCTCGAGCCGCAACCTCGCCAACGAAGCGTCCGACGAGTCCGTCGACGCGCTCGTCGCAGCCGTCACGAGCCGATACGACATCCCGCAGCGCTGGTACGCCCTCAAGGCACGCCTGCTCGGCATCGACAGGATCTGCGACTACGACCGCATGGCCTCGGTGGCGGACACCGACGTCGAGATCGGCTGGGACGAGGCCAAGACCGTCGTCCTCGACGCATACGGTTCCTTCTCCGGCGAGCTGGCGTCAGTCGTCTCCCGGTTCTTCGACGGCGCGTGGATCGACGCGCCCGTGCGGCCGGGCAAGAGACCGGGCGCCTTCTGCGCCTACACCGTCCCGTCACATCATCCCTACGTCCTGCTCAACTGGACGGGCAGGCAGCGCGACGTGCTCACGCTCGCGCACGAGCTCGGCCACGGTGTTCACGCCTGGCTCGCCCGGGAACAGGGCGTGTTCCACCAGTCCACCCCTCTCACCTTGGCGGAGACTGCGTCGGTCTTCGGCGAGACGGTCACGTTCGGCCGCCTCCTCGACGCGACGTCGGATGCCGGCGCACGGCTGTCCCTGCTCGCCGAGAGCCTCGAAGGTTCCATCGCGACCGTGTTCCGCCAGATTGCGATGAACCGCTTCGAGGACGCGGTCCACAACCACCGGAGGGCCGCGGGCGAGCTCAGCGTCGACCTCTTCGGCGAGATCTGGGCCAAGACGCAGGCCGAGATGCTCGGCGACGCCGTTGAGATCACAGACGGGTACCGCACCTGGTGGTCGTACATCCCGCACTTCATGTCCACCCCGGGGTACGTGTACGCCTACGCGTACGGGCAGCTCCTCGCACTGTCGGTCTACCGGCAGTACACGACAGTCGGTCCCGACTTCGTCCAGACGTACCTCGAGCTGCTGGCGGCCGGAGGTTCGCGATCGCCCGAGGACCTTGGGCAGATCGTCGGCGTGGACTTGACCGACCAGCAGTTCTGGGTCGGTGGTCTGGCGATCGTCGAGGAGCAGCTCCAGGCTGCAGAGGCGGCAGCTCGAGAGGCCGGACGGCTCACCTGAGTCGAGACGCCCCCTCGCGGCCGGACGTCTGCTCCCGCATCGCCCGAACGGCGAGCTCGTCGACGAGGTCGTTCATCGGGTCGCCCGAATGTCCCTTGACCCAGTCGAACGTGATCTCGCCGGACCGCCCGCGATACTCCCTGATGAGAGGCTCCCAGAGATCCCTGTTGGCCACCTCCTGGCGCTTCGAGTTCCTCCATCCCCGTTCGAGCCATCCCTTCCACCAGCGGTCCCGGAAGCAGTTCACGACGTAGGCGGAGTCGCTCATCACGTGCAGCCGCCCGGGGAAGCTGAGGACCGCGTCGAGGACCGCCGTGAGCTCCATACGCTGGTTCGTCGTGTGGCCGTCGCTTCCGTAGGCACGCGCGTCGCCGTCGACCATCGCCCAGGCCCAGCCCCCGGGTCCGGGATTCCCGCTGCATGCCCCGTCCGTGTAGACGGTGGTCGTGGCGCTCACGGGTGCTGACCGCTGACAGAGACGACTTCCCCCGTCATGTAGGAGGCAAGGTCGCTGGCGAGGAACACGATCACGTTGGCAATCTCCCACGTCTCGGCTGACCGGCCGAATGCCTCCTGGGATTCGAGCTCCTCGAGAAGCTCCTGGGAGGTCACCTTGGCGAGAAAGGGATGCATGGCAAGGCTGGGTGCCACGGCGTTCACTCGGATCCCGAACTCGGCGGCATCCGCTGCAGCGCATCTGGTCAGGGCCATCACGCCGGCCTTGGCCGCCGCGTAATGGGCTTGGCCTTTCTGCGCCCTCCAGCCCAGGATCGACGAGTTGTTCACGATCACTCCCCGGCGGCGCTCGGCCATGTGCTGCAGAGCCGCCCGGATCATGCGGAAGGTCCCATTGAGGGTCACGTCGATCACGCGGTCCCACTGCTCGTCCGTCATCTCGAGGATGCTCGCCGTTCCCCCGAGGCCGGCGTTGTTCACGACAATGTCGACGTCCTCGAACGCACCCTCGGCTGTCTGCCAGAGGGACCTCACCTGCGACTCGTCTGTGACGTCGCATACCCGGGTGACGGGGCGCCTGCCGGTCTCCTCGGCAAGACGATCCGCCGCCTCGTCCAGACGCCTGGGGTGAACGTCACTGATGAGGAGCTCCGCACCCTCCTCTGCACAGCGGCGCGCCGTCGCGTAGCCGATCCCCGTACCTGCGGCAGCCGTGATTACCACAGACTTGCCGTCGAGAAGCCCGTGACCCCGCGGGTAGACGGGCGCCGAATTACTCATGTGCGACTCATTTCGGCTCTCGGGGGAGGCCCAGCGCCCTCTCTCCGATGATGTTCCTCTGGATCTGGTTCGCTCCGCCGTAGATCGTGTCTGCTCGCGTGAAAAGGAACACGCGTTGTAGCTCACCGAGCTCGTAGCCGTGGATGTCACGGCTGTCGTTGCCGTCGTTGCTGGACTCATGCTGCCCGGCGTTTGCCGTTTCCGGAAGGACGGTCGCCTCCGGGCCGAGAACATCCACGGCAAGGTTCCCGAGCTCCCGGTGCCAGGTCGCCCAGTAGAGCTTCGAGATCATGGCCTCGCGCGAGAGGTCCGCTCCTGCCATCCCCGAGAG
>QWHP01000223.1 GCA_021404985.1 Actinobacteria bacterium ATB1 | reverse complement strand
GCACTCGACCTGGATGCCCTGGGTGACGGCTCCGGACTCCGCACGCAGAGGTGGTCGCGACTGCGGTGCCGCACCCGACGCTGCCACCCGACCGATGCGCAAGGTGGCGCGACCGTCATCCCGCAGGCTCGGAGGACGACCGTCGTACCCGACGACGTCCCCTCGTTCGAGGATCCAATCCCGTCTGAGCGCCGGAAGTCCCGCGGTGGCCTGTGATCCGGGTCCCGACGTGTCGTAGAGCCGGAACGGGGGGTTGGGAAGCGGGCCGGCCG
Source organism: Actinobacteria bacterium ATB1 (assembly GCA_021404985.1). Classification (GTDB taxonomy): domain Bacteria; phylum Actinomycetota; class Acidimicrobiia; order UBA2766; family UBA2766; genus QWHP01. Next base: position 5,183 of record QWHP01000223.1, on the reverse strand, counting down.
GACCGTCGGAGTCGTGGAGGACGACCTCGACGAAGGGCACCTGTATGTCGGGACGTGACCCCCCGACGTAGACCTTGCGCCTCGCGCCAACCTTCTCCGCCTTCTCCGCCTTCTCGGCGACGGCCTTCGGTTCGATCGCGTCGGTCATGTCGATCTCCCTTCGCCGGAATTACCCGGATCAGGTTCGTGCGGTCGACGACCTACAGAGCGTTCGCGGCAACAACTCTGTCGGTGTCCTCTCAGCCCGGTCGGGCTCCCGCGTCGAAAGTGATGCGCCCACCCTACCTCGGACGGGACGAACTCACATCCGGCGCCACAGTCAGGATTAGTTTCTAGGTGCCGTACCCGCCGACACGACCCGGAGAAGGTGTGTTCCAATCACTCTCAGATCGGCTCCAAGGCGTCTTCGACAAGCTCCGCACCAAGGGCCGCCTCACCGAGAAGGACATCGACGCAGCCCTGCGCGAGGTACGCCTCGCCCTGCTCGAGGCGGACGTCAACTTCAAGGTCGTCAAGAACTTCGTGACCCGTGTGCGCGACAAGGCCCTGTCCGCAGACGTGTCGCAGTCCCTGACGCCGGCTCAGCAGGTTATCAAGATCGTCCATCTCGAGCTGATCGAGCTCCTCGGCGGGGAGTCCGCGAAGCTGAAGATGTCGCCTGTACCTCCGACGGTGGTCCTCATGGCTGGACTCCAGGGTTCGGGAAAGACGACCCAGTGCGGGAAGCTCGCCCACCATCTCAAGTCCAAGGGCGGCAACCCGATGCTCATCGCGTGCGACCTGCAGCGGCCCGCAGCCGTGCAGCAGCTCGAGGTGCTCGGTGAGCGAGTCGGGGTCCCGGTGTTCACCGAAGGGGCCGATGTTGGCGCCGACCCGGTTCCTGTTGCCAAGGCAGGTGTCGAACATGCGCGCAGCTTCGGGCGTGACGTCGCGATCGTCGACACTGCAGGGCGCCTCGCGATCGACGAGGAGCTCATGGCGCAGCTCGCCCGTGTCGTGGACGCGACGAACCCGGACTACACGTTCCTGGTGATCGACGCCATGATCGGCCAGGATGCGGTCACGACCGCCGATCACTTCAACCGCGAGATACCGATAGACGGCGTCGTCCTGACCAAGCTTGATGGCGACGCCCGCGGCGGCGCGGCCCTGAGCGTCCGGGAGGTGGTCGGCAAGCCCATCTACTTCGCGGGCACGGGCGAGAAGCTCGGTGACTTCGAGCCGTTCCACCCAGATCGTCTTGCGGGACGAATCCTCGGCATGGGTGACATGCTGACACTCATCGAGAAGGCCGAGGAGACCTTCGATCTCGAGCAGGCCCAGGAGATGCAGGAGAAACTCCGCAAGGCCCAGTTCACCCTCGAGGACTTCCTCCAACAGATGCAGCAGGTCAAGAAGATGGGGCCGCTCACGAACATGCTCGGCATGATCCCCGGCCTCGGCAGCCAGCTCAAAGACGTCGAGATCGACGAACGCGAGATGGTCAAGATCGAGGCGATAATCCAGTCGATGACACCCCAGGAGCGCATCCACCCCGAGATCATCAAGCACAGTCGTCGCCAGCGGATCGCCCGTGGATCCGGGACCGAGGTACAGGACGTGAACAGCCTCCTGAAGGAGTTCAAGTCGGTCCAGCAGATGATGAAGGGTCTCCTCGGCGGCAAGAAGGGAAAGCTCCTGCGGGGGCTCGGTGTCGACCTCTCGAAGCTCCAGGGCATGGGCTGAACCGTGCGCTCGGCATCGTGAGGGTCTGCGTGGCCGCTCAGGGTCCTGATAGAGTTGCGGGCCACCCATGCGGGCGCCCATCACGCCTCCGGCGTCCCAGCTTGCGTGAACCCGGCTTTCTGAGCAGACAAGGAGCTCCGATATGGCGGTGAAGATCCGCCTGACGCGAACAGGAAAGAAAAGGCAGCCGTCCTTCCGGATCGTGGCGGCCGACTCGCGGGCACCCCGCGACGGCCGGTTCCTCGAGATCCTCGGGCACTACAACCCTCGGACCGATCCCTCGACGATCCACATCGACAACGAGAAGGCCGTCAAGTGGCTCCGCAACGGAGCGCAGCCGACCGCGGCAGTTGCCAAGCTCCTCGAGATCAGCGGGGCGATGGCCGAGTTCAAGGGCGGTGTCGCCTCCGATGGCTGACGAGACCGAGACGATCGACGACGAGGAGCTCGACGACCTCGACGAGGATCTCGCGACGGCGGACGCGGACCTCGACGACGCCGACGACACCGAGGGCGAAGCCGGCGAGGACGAGGATTTCTACGACGACGCCACCTGCGCAGAGCGGGTGCTCGACGTCTGCATCCGGGCGATCGTCGACGACGAAGACAGTGTCGAGATCGAACCGGAGGAGAGCGGGAACCGCCTCACCCTCCACGTGTCTGTGGCCCAGGCGGACATGGGCAAGATCATCGGCAAGCGCGGCAGGGTTGCGACGGCATTGCGGACCCTGGTCAAGGCGGCAGGCGCCCGCGACGGCTACAGCGCGACGGTCGAGATAGACGACTGAGCTGGTGGGGGGACAGGCCCGGGACCTTCTCATCGTCGGCAGGGTCCTCAGGGCGCACGGCATCAGGGGGAATGTCGTCGTCGTTCCATTGACCGACCAGCCGAGGTTCCGGCCCGGCAACCGAGTCGTGCTCGACGACGGGACGCCTCTCGTCATCGCCACGTCCGCTCCCTACAAGGGGAAGTTGCTCGTCTCGTTCGGGGAGGTCTCCGACCGGACGGCGGCGGAGGCCCTTCGCCACAGGTCGATCTGCATCACCCGCGAGGACGTCGGTGACCCGCCCGAGGGAGCCGTCTGGGCGGCCGACCTGGAAGGCCTCCCGGTGCTGACTCCGGAAGGTACGGCGATCGGGACAGTCGTCATGGTCGAGCCGAATCCCGCCCACGACCTCCTCGTCGTCAGGGACGAATCCGACCGTGAGTTCCACGTTCCGATGGTGCGGGAGTTCGTCGATCCGGTCGTGCCGGGGATGGCCCATGTGACGATCCGTCCCATACCCGGTCTCCTTCCCGGGTGAGCTCATGCGCTTCCATGTGCTCACCCTCTTTCCCGAGCTGATACGCCTGCACGGCCGTACTGCGCTGCTCGGGCGGGCTGTCGAGCGAGGGCTGGTCGAGGTGTGCGCCGTCGACATACGCGAGTTCGGCCTCGGCCGTCACAGGCAGGTCGACGACGAGATCTTCGGAGGTGGACCGGGCATGGTGATGCGCCCCGACGTCGTTGCCCAAGCGGTCGACAGCGCCACACCCATCTCGGCGTGCAGGCTCGTGATGGCCCCGTGGGGTCGGCGCCTCGACCAGCCGATGTTGCACTCGCTGGCAGGAGAGAAGGATGTCACGATCCTCTGCGGTCGCTACGAGGGGATCGACCAGAGGGTGCTCGACGCGCGCGGCTTCGAACCCGTCTCCATCGGCGACTACGTCGTCTCCGGCGGAGAGGTACCGGCGATGGTCCTGATCGAGGGCGCGACGCGACTCGTACCGGGTGTGCTCGGCAACGAGCAGTCAGTGGTGACCGAGTCCTTTGCCACGGGGGCGGCAGCGCCGCAGGACGTGAGTACCGGCCCGCTGGAGGCTCCCTGCTACACGCGTCCTGCGGTGTGGGAGGGCCATGCCGTGCCCGATGTACTTCGGGGAGGTAACCATTCGGCGATCGAGGCGTGGAGGAAGCGTGAATCCCGCCGCAGAACTGCCCAGTACCGTCCCGACCTCCTCGAGGCTCGCCCGGAAGCGCCGCCAGCCGATGGGTGATGCATTGGTACGATCTGCGCAGAGATCTACGTGACAGAGACGACGAGCGAATCACCCGGCCGCGCAAGGCCCGACACAGGTGCCGAGCCGGCTGAGCCGGCCGGGCCCGAGAGGCCGTTGAAGCCGAAGAAGACGCACTCCGTCTTCGGTGAGCTCTGGTTCATGATCCTTGTGGGATTCCTCGTCGTCGTGATCGTCAAGGGCTTCCTCGTCCAGACCTTCTACATCCCGTCGGGTTCGATGGAAACCACCCTGCTCTGCAACGACCGGGTGCTCGTGAACCGGCTCGCCTACCTTGGCGGGGGTCCCTCCCGCAAGGATGTGATCGTGTTCCGGAACTGGAACGACACCGGCGAGGACGTAACTCCGACTCCCTTCCCGAAGAACGTCGTCAATGCCTTGCGCGAGGGAATCGGCTTCGGACGCGGGGGGAGCGACGACCTCATCAAGAGGGTGATCGGCCTGCCCGGCGACACGATCGAGGTGCGGGACAACCGGGCGATCGTGAACGGCGACCCGCTCGACGAGCCCTACGTCTTCGTGGACGGCGAGGGTCCCGCACCGGACTTCGGCCCGGTGACAGTCCCGCCTGGCCACTACTTCATGGTGGGAGATCACCGGAACAACAGCCAGGACTCCAGGCAGGAGGAAGGTGGCCGCTTCGTCGACGAGGACGCGATCGTCGGCCGGGCATTCGTCCGGTTCTGGCCTCTGTCGCGTCTCGGTGGACTCGAGGGTCCTCCAGACCAGACCGACGTCAGGCTCTGCAACGGGCAGACGGCCCAAGCCAACTGACCGAAACGGCACGGCGATGGGAACCGCCGCAGAACTGCTGGTACACTCGCTCTCCGCCCCGCACCAGGAGTCCAGGTGAACCCGACCGACGTAGTCGATCAACAGTATCTGCGAGACGTCCCCGACTTCGCGCCGGGCGACACCCTCAAGGTCCACGTGAAGGTCTCCGAGGGGGGGCGTGAGCGCATCCAGGTGTTCCAAGGCGTCGTCGTCAAGCGTCAGGGGTCCGGCGTGCGTGCGACGTTCACGGTGCGCAAGGTCTCCTTCGGAGTCGGTGTCGAGCGGACGTTTCCGCTCCACTCGCCGACCGTAGACAAGATCGAGGTCGTGACCAGGGGTGCGGTTCGGCGGGCGAAGCTCTACTACCTACGTGACCGCATCGGGAAGGCAGCGAAGGTCAAAGAGAAGCGGTGACCTCCGAGGCCGAGCGGACTCTCGTCACCGATGAGCTCGGCGCCACTCCCACCGAAGGCGATGCAACGCGGATCGATTCGGGCGAGGCGTTCCATGGTGACGGTTCCGCCGGCAGGAGATCGAGGGGCAGGGCCGGCAGACGTGCCAGGGCCGGAAAGCATCGGAGGCGCAGGTCCTTCGTCTGGGAGGTGATGGTTCTCGTTCCGCTGGG
>QWHP01000222.1 GCA_021404985.1 Actinobacteria bacterium ATB1 | reverse complement strand
GTCGGCGCCGAACCTCCGGAAGCGCCAGCGGAGCACTCCGCCCCACTTCGCGCACATCTGGTCGAGGTCGGCTTCGAGGTCGTCGCTCCCGACGTAGAGGAAGCGGACCGGGCCTACGTGGCGCATCCGTTCCGAGCTCATCGGTTCAGAGCTCCAGGAACCTCGCATCGAGGATCCCCGGGGACTTGCGGATCGTGTCCTGCACGTCGTCCGGTGGGTACCTGTCGAGGTTCACGCCCATCATCGCGTAAGGCTCCGCTTCGTGGCGGCCGACGGCCATGTTCGCGATGTTGATGCCGGACTCGCCGAGGATGGTCCCCACCGCTCCGATGACACCCGGGCGGTCGTCGTTCGAGATCACCGCCATGTACTGCGACGGAGGCAGCTCGATCTGGAACTCGTCCACACCGACGATGCGCACCTGCCTGTGCGCCCCCGAGTACGCGCCCTGCACCGAGTAGTCCCGTCCGTGCACCTTCCCGCGGACCGTCAACAGGTTCACACGGTCGACGCTGCGCGACGACGTGACCTCTCGCACCTCGAGACCGCGGCTCTCGGCGACCTGGGGGGCGTTCACGAACGTGACCGGTTCCTCCGTCACGCGGTTGAAGAGACCCTTGAGGACGGCGAGGACGAGCGCGCGTGTGTCGTGTTCGGCGAGGGCTCCGGCCACCTCGAGCTCGACGGAGTCGCCCACTCCACCGGCGTAGGCCGCGAAGAAACGGCCGAGCGCCTCCGCAACAGGGAGATGGCGACTGACTTCCTCGGAGACGTCCCGGCCGATGTCCACGTTCACCGCATACTCCACGAACTCGCCCGCCAGCGCGGCAACGACCTGTTCGGCGATCGTGATGCCGGCCCTGTCCTGCGCCTCCACGGTCGAGGCGCCCAGGTGGGGGGAGACGACGGCCGCCGGCTCGGAGAAGAGCGGGCTGTCGGTGCACGGCTCGACATCGAACACGTCGATCCCCGCCCCGCCGACACGGCCGGTGCGGAGGGCTTCGGCCAAGGCCGCCTCGTCGACGATCCCGCCCCGGGCCACGTTCACGAGCCTCACACCGGGCTTCATCCTGGCGATGGCGTCGGCGTCGATCAGGCCCTCGGTCTCGGGGGTCCGCGGCAGATGGACGGTGATCATGTCCGCCCGCGAGAGCACCTCGTCGACAGAGCCGGCGAGCTCGACTCCGAGGACACGGGCCCGTTCCTCGGACACGAACGGGTCGTACGCGAGGACGTGCATCCCGAACGCCAGCGCCCGCTCTGCGACGAGGCTCCCGACTCGCCCGAGTCCGAGGATGCCGAGCGTCTTCCCGTAGAGCTCGACACCTTCGAGGCGCTTGCGTTCCCACTTCCCTTCCCGCAGGGTCGCGTCCGCCTGGCCGAGGTTGCGGGCCTGCGCGAGGAGGAGCGCCATCGTGTGCTCTGCCGCGGAGACCACGTTGGACGTTGGGGCGTTCACGACGAGGATACCCGCCGCGGTGGCGGCCCCGAGGTCGATGTTGTCCACGCCGATGCCGGCACGTCCGACCACCTTGAGGACCGGAGCGGCCGAGATCACGTCACGCGTGACCTGGGTGGCGGACCGGACGATCAGGGCGTCCGCATCGGCCACGTGGCCGAGCAGTTCGTCCGGGGAGAGCTCGAGCTCGACGGACACCTCGTGGCCGGCGTCGCTCAGGAGCTGGAGTCCGGCGTCTGCGATCTTCTCGGTGACGAGCACCTTCATGCGATCCCTGCATCTCCTGTGTCCGGGGTCGTCCGGCCGCCCGGTCCGCTGGGCCGGGGACGTCCGGATTTCGTGGGCGCCCGAGGCTACCCGACGTCCCGACTAGAGCCCATGGGCGCGGACGGGGCACGGCGCCGGCCCCGTCTGTAACATGCGTGCCACGCGGGGACACAGGGGGTAGCAGTGGCCGAGATGCGGTCGAATGCCGAGATCATCGGGCGTGACCGGATAGACGACGTCGACGCGATCCTGTCCGTCATGAGTCCCGCAGGCGAGGAGATGCATCCGGTCCCCTCGGGCGGCAGCACGCTCTTCACGTGGGACTACGGCCAGGATCTCGAGCCGCTCGTCCGTCTGTACGAGAAGGCGAAGTCGTCGCAGTGGAACGCAACGACCGATCTCGACTGGACGATCGACGTCGATCAGGAGAAGGTCGCCGAGTCCAACATGGCGATCAACCCTCAGAACCAGTACTTCCAGCAGGTCGCAGCCGAGGACAGGTCGTTCCCGCTCCACGGCTGGACGCGCGACCAGTTCAAGCAGGTTGCGATCGAGAGCCAGTCGTACGTCCTGAGCCAGTTCATGCACGGTGAGCAGGGCGCACTTCTCTGCACGGCCAAGATCGTCGAACAGGTCCCGTGGATCGACGCCAAGTACTACGGCGCAACCCAGGTCATGGACGAGGCACGCCACGTCGAGGTCTTCGCCCGGTACCTGAACGAGAAGCTCGACGGCGAGTACCCGATCAACGGGCACCTCCTCCTGCTCCTCGACGACATCCTGCGCGACGAGCGCTGGGACATGACCTACCTGGGCATGCAGATCATGGTCGAGGGCCTCGCGCTCGCAGCCTTCAGCGCGATCCAGATGCTCACGACGGAGCCTCTCCTGAAGAAGCTCCTCCGCTACGTGATGAGCGACGAGGCGAGACACGTGGCCTTCGGCGTGCTGTCCCTCAAGGAGGCGTACGCGGAGATGTCGGCGGTCGAGCTGCGCGAGCGCCAGGAGTTCGCCTTCGAGGCCGGCCTCCGGATGCGCGACCGGCTGTTCAACCAGGATCTCTGGATCAAGCTCGGCGTCGACCCGAAGGCACTGCTGACGTGGTTGAACGAGAACACGTCGAACCGTCAGGCGCAGGGCCTGCTCTTCTCGAAGATCGTCCCGAACCTCAAGAAGCTCGGCCTGCTCGATGCTGCCGACGGCTGGCTCCGGCACAAGTACGAGGAGATGGGCGTGATCCAGTTCGAGGACCTCGCCGACACCGGAGCCGAATACGAGCTCCTCGACGAGGTCGCCAAGGACCGCGCAGCCACCTGACGCGCCAGCCAACCACCTGGGCGGATCTGGACACCACTGCGATGTCAAAATCCACCCACGTAGCTCGGGATCGGCCGGCGCAAACCCGCCGCGGGGCGATCAGACGGAACCGCGGCCGTAGGAGAGGCGCAGCTCCCATCCGCAGGCGGGACAGCGCCAGTGGTCGCTCCAGACCTGCATGCCGAGCCTTCCCCCGACCCGCACCATCGCGGTGCGGCAGTCGCGGCAGGGAGGAATCCCGTTCACCCCGTGGGACTCCTTCGTCCAGGGTTCCGCGCCCGCGTCCCGGCCGTCCGGTGGCATTACCATCCCCCCATGCCTGAGGTATCTGCGAACGACATCGACATCTCCTACACGGACGCCGGCGACGGCGACCCGCTCGTCCTCGTCAACGGCCTCGGCCAATCGGCGTCGTCATGGGAGCTTACGCTCGCGCCCGCCCTCCGGGCCGAGGGCCTGCGGGTCGTGACTTGGGACCTGCGCGGAATCCCTCCGACATCGGTCCCGGAGCCGCCGTACACCGTCGCTGAGATGGCACTCGACTGCATCGGGCTCGTCGAGGCGATCGGTCTCCCGCCTGCCCACCTCGTCGGCTACTCCCTCGGTGGCTGGATCGTGGAAGAGGTCGCTCTTCGCCGCCCGGACCTCGTCCGCTCGGCAGTCATGATGGGCAGCACGAACACCCATGGCGCCTACGAGAAGCTCCGCTATCCGCTCATGGCCGAGCTCGCCCGTCGGCTGGATCCATATCCGAACGGCCTCGACGTCCTCGACGTCCTCGCGAACTACCTGTCCCGCAAGGAGCTCCAGGACGACCTCACCGTCGAGATGTGGGTCGGGGCCCTGGGCATCGACACTCCCCCGCCGCGGGAGGGACGGCAGGGCCAGTGGGACGCCGCGGTGTCCTGGATGGACCGCGACGTCGAGGCGAGATGGCGGGGGATGGAGGTCGACACCCTCGTGCTCGCCTTCGAGCACGACGTCGACTCCCCGCCCGACCGGGCAGCGGCCGCCGCCGAGCTGATAACCCGCGGCCGCTTCGAGATGATCCCCGGCGTCGGACACCTCGGCCCGTTCCAGGACATGGACTCCGTGAAGAAGGCGATCGTCGATTTCGCGCGCGGCCTCGACGGTCCCGCCGGAGAGAACGTATAGCCCGGACCCGCTGAGCCGAAGCCGTCAGTCCTCGACCTTGTTCCGGTTCTCGCCCAGCCAGGGCATCATCGCCCTCAGCTCCCGCCCGACGACCTCGATCGGGTGCTCGGCACCGATGCGTCGCATCGCCTTCAAGGTGGGCTGGCCCGCCTTGTTCTCGAGTATGAACTCCGTCGCGAACCGGCCCGTCTGGATCTCGTCGAGGATGCGACGCATCTCGGCCTTCGTCTCCTCCGTGACGATGCGCGGCCCGCGTGTGAAGTCGCCGTACTCGGCGGTCTCGCTGATCGAGTAGCGCATGCGGGCAAGGCCACCCTCGTAGATGAGGTCGATGATCAGCTTCATCTCGTGCAGTGTCTCGAAGTAGGCGGACTCGGGTTGGTAGCCGGCCTCGACGAGGGTCTCGTAGCCGGCCTGGATCAGCGCCGTGAGCCCGCCGCAGAGCACTGCCTGCTCTCCGAAGAGGTCGGTCTCGGTCTCCTCCTGGAACGTGGTCTCGAGCAGGCCTGCCCGGGTTGCGCCGAGCGCCTTTGCGTAGCTCATTCCGAGCTGCTTCGCCTTCCCCGACGCGTCGTTGTGCACGGCGATGAGCGACGGCGTACCCGCACCCTCCTCGTACGTGCGCCGGACGAGGTGCCCCGGTCCCTTCGGAGCGATGAGGCACACGTCGACACCGGCGCCCGGCTCGATGATCCGGAAGTGGATGTTGAAGCCGTGGGCGAAGAAGAGGGCGTCCCCGTCGTCGAGGCGGGGTTCGATGACGTCGTCGTAGAGGTCTTTCTGGCTCTGGTCCGGGACCAGGACCATTATGAGGTCGGCTTCCTCGCAGGCCTGCTCGGCAGTGACGACGCGCAGCCCGTCCCGTTCGGCCCGGGCCCAGGAGGACGATCCCTCCCGCAGCCCGACGCGGACGTCCACACCGGAATCCTTCAGGTTCTGTGCGTGGGCGTGTCCCTGGCTGCCATAGCCGAGGATCGCGACCTTGCGGGACGTGATCAGCGAGAGATCAGCGTCGTCGTCGTAGTAGATGACCGCCACTGTGGGACTCCTGGTGCGTGCGGACGGAACCGGACGCCCGGCGGCTGCCCGCCACCCGGCGTCCTGACGTGATCCGGTCATTCTGACACGGGGCGCCGTGTCGGCGCACCCCCGGACGTCCCGAGACGGCGAAGCCGCCTCGCCGCACGACGCTCCCGAATGTGGCGCGCCGGGCAGGCTCGCCCGCCGTCGCGAGCCGCCGAGGACCGCGAGGCGGACCTTGTCC
>QWHP01000221.1 GCA_021404985.1 Actinobacteria bacterium ATB1 | reverse complement strand
CCATCGCCATCGTTCGTCACCCCGCGTCAGCTTGCCGCTGCACCGAAATCGACGCACACGTCATGCCGTCCGCGCGAGGACTTTCGCCACGGGCTGATAGCAGTCCACGCAGATCCTCGTTTCCCGGACCCGCCTCCGCCTGCGACTCGTGGCTCCACTCGTGCAGGCATCGGCGGCACCGGACCGTCTCCAACCGGACCACGCAACCTCCGAGTACGACCTCTCCCCGTGCTGCTGCTCGCCGCATGTCACGTGATGGAAGGCCGTACACGATCGGAATCGCGTCGCTCGCTTCGCACCGGGGACACCTCACGCCAGACCCCTTCGCGGAAGTCCGGCCGCATCCCTCGGCCGTCCAAGACACCGGGTCTTCACCGGGCGGAGCCATCAGCGTCCGACCTTGCCGTTCTCGCTCACAGGTCGGTCCCCCAAGAGCTCGGCGTCCTAGCGAGGTGGGCCGACCGTAAGGCCCACTTCTGGCTCCGGCGCTGCCCGCCGTACGACCCCGCACATCCCCGATCCCGCTTCGATTCCCGAACTGTCCTGCACCACTACGCTGGCGCCATCGGGACGAAGGCGGTCCTGCCCCGCTCGATCGGATCCGGCTACCTTCCGGGTCGCTGCCCCCGGCTCCCCCAACATCGCCTCAGCTCCACCCTCTCCTTCGGTCCGAAGAGGCGGCTGGCTCAGCGTCAGCAGGATGGCCCCACTCGTTCTGTTCCAGTATCGCGTGAGGTCGGACCAGTAGCTGTAGCTGCCGCTCGGGTATCCCCCTGCGCGGAATGCCGCCACCGTCGAGTTGCTCCAGAGCCGATAGTAGCCGACGTAGACACTCGTCGTGTTCGTTGGCTGCGAGCACGGACACACGAACTGATCCGCGAGACGGTAGTTGACGACCGTCTGGACCGAGACTCCGGAGTAGTTGCTGACAAGAGGAGCGTAGTAAAAGGAACCGTCGTCGAAGGTGACCGCCGTTTGGAGCGTCACACGGCCGCCATCGACCACAGGCACGGAGCTCCAGTACATCTGGAGCCGCCCGGCCCCCGGAATTGGCGAGCCATCCGAGTACCTCGCGGCCACCGTTGCCACGTCGACCCGCGCGGTCGTGTTCGTCGTCCTGAGCTCCGCCCCCTGTATCTGCCCAGCGGTGACGGTCCCTACGCTGACCCCGTCGAAGCTGACCTCGACGTCCCACACAAGATCGTTCGCCACGTCGATCCACATCGATCGGGTCGTCACGGGATCATGCACCGTGAGCGAATTCGATACCGAACTCGAGCCATAGGTGTTCGTTGCCGTCAAAGATACGGTGTACGCCCTGGCAGACGAGTACGTCTTCGTCGGGTTCGTGGCCGTGGACGTCGTGCCGTCTCCGAAGTTCCAGAGGTATGACGTCGCGCCCGTTGACTCGTTCCTGAAGCTGACCACCTGCCCCGTCGTCGGATTGGCAGGGCTGAAGGTGAAGCTCGCGGTTGGCGGGGAGCCCGAGGGTGGGGAAACAGCGATCGTCTTCGAAACGTCGTGAGAGCCGTAGGTGTTGAATGCTCGCAGGTTGACGACGTAGTTGCCCGCGGCTCCGTACGTCTTGCTCGGGCTCGTCGCCGTGGACGTCGTGCCGTCCCCGAAGCTCCAGGCGTACGACGTTGCTCCCGTCGATTGGTTCGAGAATGTGACGACTTCTCCAGCCGTCGGGTTCGTCGGCGCAAAGGTGAACGCGGCTACCGGCGCGCCGGCTGTTGGGGTGTCGCTCGTGGCCATGACGGCAAACGGGTCGCCGGAGCCATTGTGGATGATCGTCGCGTAGGCGAACACCGGACGGTCGCTGCTGAACTCGAGCCATAGGTTCGTATCAGTAGACACTGCGACTCCGGGGAATTCATCGAGCGCAACCTGTGTGAATCCGTTCGCCGCCAGCGGACCGATCGTCTTGGTCCCAATAGCCCCGCCCGAGCCCCGTCGCACGACCACGGTCGCAGTCGCCGCCACGCTCCCCGGATTCATGAACACGAGGTTCGTACGGTAGCCCGTGCTCCCGTTCGTGCTCACCGCGAGCTGCCCGATCACGCCCGCCGTCAGCGCCTGGGATGCGGCTCCCGCCGCCATCGCGGGAAGCCACTGGCCGGACACCATTCCCGTTCCGCAGGCGTTCACGTTGTTCACACTCGCCGCGATCAGCAGCGGACCGTCCGTGAGAAACCGAATCGGCCCATAGGCTCCATCAGCAAGCGTCCTTCCGAACAGCTGCTGGACGATGTTGTCGATGCCGAGCTGGAGAGGGCCCGCAATCTGGATCGCGTTCGACCAGAGTTCCGTATGCGTTGCCTGGTCGTAGAGTACGGCGCGAAGGCCACGCAGGCCAGATCCGAGGTTCAGTATCCGCACATCCGTCCGGTATTCCGCGGCGTTCGCTCCTAGTCGATACGCCGAGGAGGGGAGAACATACTCCCGATCCACGGCCAGCGCCGGGCTGCTCGCCACGACTGCAAAGGGATCGCCGGAACCGTTGTGGATGATCGTCGCGTAGGCCAGGACGGGCTGATCGCTCGTGAACTCCAGCCAAAGGTTCGCATCCGTGGTTCCCCCGATCCCGGGACCAAAGTTCTCTCCGTCGAGGGGCACCTGCGCGAATCCTTTTCCCGACAGCGGTCCGATCGGTCTGCGTGCCAGGAGCCCACCCAGTCCGGTCCGGATTTCTACGGTAACAGTGGCTGGTGAGCTTCCCGGGTTTGCGAAGACCAGGTTCGTTCGATAGCCAGTGCCCGGGTTGTAGCTCACGGCGAGCTGTCCGATCACACCCGACTTCAGCGCTTGAGACACATCGATTCCCGGCAGCCACTGCCCCGACACCGCCCCGGTGCGACATGCGTTGACGTTGTTCACACTCGCCGCCACCAGGATCGGACCGCTCGATTCGAACCGAATGGGCCCATATGCTCCCTCGCTCAGGGTCTTGCCGAAGAGCGACTGCAGGATGTTGTCGAAGGCTGCCTGGCTTCGCCCTTCGATCCTGATCCCCTTCACCTGGGAGAGGGTCCCCGTCACCTGGTCGTAGAACGTCGCGTCGACGGTGATCTCGACCCCGTTCTGGTTCAGCAGCCTCACGTCGGTCCGGTATTCCGCCCCGTTCGCCCCTGTGCGGAACGATGACGATGGGAGGACGTAGCTTCGCGACACGTAGTCATCCGCGCTCTTGAATGCGATGTCGTCGATTGCGCAGTTCTCGAAATACCACTTCTCTGCTCCGCCTGCCTGGTTCTCGATGTCGATCGTGACGTCTTTTCCCTCCCATCGGGACACGTCGATCGGCAGCTCGTACCACTGCGCGGAGTCCACTACCTTCTCGTAGATCAGCTCGCCGTTGACCGAGCACCTAAGCACGAAGTCGCCGTATCGTCCGGCCACCGTGACGACCAGTCGGTCCGTCGCCACCCTTCCCCTCCACCGAATCAGGGCAGACTCCGTTTCGGACACGGGATGGAGCACCAGGAAGCCCTTTCGGCCTCCCGGGGCCGGGCCATGCCACCAGTTCGGGTCCAGTATTTCGACCCAGCCTCTCTGTCCTGCGTACGGCTCATTCCGCACGATGGTCCAGCCTCCGAAGTACTGCGGCGTGATCTTGCGGATGGTCACGCTATCTGAAACGAAGATCTCGCCGTTGGCCCCCAAGGTTAGGCCCACCGGCCAACGGAACCGAGCTTCCGACCCCGGACCGTCGACCGAGCCGAGGTTCCCCGCCTTCCCGGCGACTGTCTTCACGTTGCCAGCCGGGTCCTTTACCCGGATGGTGTGGTTCCCGGTGTCTGCGATGTACAGGTTTCCAGCGTCGTCAACGGCCAGTCCAGTCGGCGAGTCGAACCTCGCATAGGTACCGGAGCCGTCTGTCGAGCCTGGGCTTCCGGCAACGCCCGCCACCGTCGTGACCCTATCCCATGGGTCAATCAGGCGAATCGTATGGTTGCCCCTGTCACTGATGTAGATGTTCCCGGAGAGACCCGCGGCCACGCCCCACGGGTATCTGAATCTCGCGGCCATCAGGGCCCCATCCGTGGACCCTTCGACGCCTGCGCTCCCGGCGTAGGTTCGCACCTCCTCCTGGCCATCCGGCCTCGTCCTGATCTCTCTCAGCGTGTGGTTCCGTTCGTCAGCGATGAACAGGCTGGATGACTGCGGATCGATGGCGATCCCGCCGGGAAAGTTGAACCGAGCCGCAGTTCCGGTTCCATCCGCCGAGCCAGGCTGGCCGGGCATGCCGGCGACTCTCCACACCGAGCCGCCCGGGGTTGCAACCCTGATCGTGTGCGAGGGGTAGGAGCTAATGCCGGGTGATCTGGGATTCGAACCCGATGAGAAGTAGATGAGCCCGTTCTCGTTGACCGCTAACCCTGACGGATAGCTGAGGCGAACCGCACTGCCGCTGCCGGTGACGTCTCCCGGATCGAGAGGTGATCCCGCGATCGTCGTCACGACTCCCGATGGAGTCACCTTCCGGAGTGTCTGGTTGTAATGGTCCGCTACGAAGACGTTGCCCGTTGCATCCACACCCACGCCGACGGGAGCGCGAAACCGGGCTGCACTCCCGACCCCATCCTCGTGCCCGCCTTCCCGCGAGGCGTCCCCGGCGAGCGTCGTTACCACGAACTCGACCTGGGCCACCCCTTCCCGGCTGGCGAACGCTAGGGTCGTTGAGATCAGCAGCCTTCCCCAGAGGCCGGTTCCGATCGATAGCAGATGTGCTCGTTTCACGCTGCCCCTCCTGCGCTCGGCTTTGCCTGCGCCCCCGGGCTTGGCCCCTTCGTTCTCCGCCTGCAGTGCGAGACTCAGCTCCCCGTGTCGGGCCTGTGGCTCGTCGAGACCGGAAGCCCCGATCGCTTCGCATGGCCAGCTGCTGAAGCCCGCTGAGGTGTCCGCGGGATGTAGACGCTCCGGACGGCCTTCCACGGTCGGGCAACCACAAGTGGCCCCCATCGCTGCGGATCAACGCAGTCGCCGAGCGGCGTCGAGAGGACGATGGACGCGCTCCAGAGCCGACGAGCAAGCGCTCCAAGCGTCCGATGGACATACCATCCATCTCCTCTCCTGAGACTCTTCTGTTCCGATGGGCCCGCGAATTCCCGAAGTCAATAGTTCAGATGTATCACTGAGGCTGCAGTTCCATCCGAGAGTCGTATGTACGGCCTCGCGGCACGAGTACGCTCGTCAGAGCGCAATGAAGCTGGCTGAACAGTGCTCGATGGGGGAGCGAGCCTCGGGGCTCTCCTGAAGGACGCCCTTCCCCCGGACACCGAGCCCGGTCTCCTCCACGTCGTCGTCACGGCGAGCGACGGCTACTGGTCGCTTTTCTCCGGCGGAGAGGTCTTCCTCTCGCGCCTCGCCGAGAACCTCGTCCTCGTCGACACCGAGGACGGCAAGCCCCTCTTCCGGAAGTCCGGCCGCCTGAAGTCGGTCGCGCGCGGGGACTTCTTCGTCGACCG
>QWHP01000220.1 GCA_021404985.1 Actinobacteria bacterium ATB1 | reverse complement strand
CCTCCTTGAGCTGCGAGAAGACCCCGTACATCGCCGAAACGAGCGCTATCGCCACGAACCCGACGAGGACCCCCATGATGACGATGACCATCGGCTCGAAGATCGCCGTGAAACGCTTGATCCGGTAGTCGAGCTTCTTGCCGTAGAGCTTCGACGCGATCTCGAGCTGTTCGTCGACCGTTCCCGATGCCTCGCCCACCTTCATCATCTGCGGGATCTCGCGGGGGAAGAGTCCCGTGGCCGCAATCGGTGTGGACATCCCCATCCCGCTCATCATCTGCTCCTGGACCTTGCGCAGCCCGCGCCTGAAGACCTCGTTTCCGGTGCCCTCGACCAGGACGTTGAACGTGCTCACGATCGGGACTCCGGCCTTCACGAGCATCGAGAGGTTTGCGCAGAAGCGCTCCACGATGCTGAAGCGCATGACCGGCCCCAGACCGGGAAGCTTCAGCAACATCCGGTCACGGGCGAACCGGCCCGATGGTGTCCGGAGGTAGAGCCACGCCGCGACGATCAGGAACAGGATCGCACCTGCCAAGGGAAGCCAGTAGGCCTCGAACCAGTCCGCCAGGTTGATCAGCATCCGGGTGGGGAGTGGGAGCTCTGCGTTGAAGTTCTCGAAGAACACGACGAACTTCGGCAGCACGTACGACACGAGGACGATGACGGTGACGATCGCAACCACCATGATCACCGCCGGGTAGGCCAGCGCACTGCGAATCTTCATCTTCGCCTCGTTCTGGCGCTCGAGGTACTCGGATGCCCGATCGAGGACTGTGTCGAGATCGCCGGACGTCTCCCCCGCCCTCACGAGATCCACGAACGTCGACGGGAAGACCTTGGGGTGGTGGCGCAGCGCCTCGGAGAGGGTGCGGCCATGTGCGAGGTGGATTGCAAGGTCCCGGGTGGTGTCTTGCATCAGACGGGACGACGACTCGGAGCCGATGGCACTCAGTGCGTCTATGAGGGGGACCCCTGCGCTGATGAAGGCACCGAGCTGTTGGGCGAAGAGGACGAGCTCGTCCGGCTTCACCTTGCGGTAACCGCTCCCGAGCGTGATCAGATCACGCGTCCGCTTCAACTTCACGACCCGATCACCGGGGTTGGTGACCAGATGTGTCGCCTGCTGGGCCGTGTAGGCGCGGACCTTGCCGCGCACCATCACACCTTGGCTGGTCCTGACCCTGTACGCGTACGTCCCGACCTCGTTCTTCCTGAGGTCCTTGGGGTCTACGCGGGGTGCTTCCCGGACGGCTTCCTCAACCTGCATCGGCCGACCTCGAGCTCGGGGAACGCTGGGTCAGGAGCACGGCAAGGCTGGGACGGACGGCACATCCTGGCTGCGGGGACGAGGGAAACCATGTGCCGGGGGCTGCTTCGTTCACCTGCACCTCTGGACTCTAGGACGGACAGAGCTCCTCGCACCGGCCGACTGGCACGAGGCCGCCCCCACACAGCACCTCCCATTCCGCAGAGATTCGCTCAGCTCACCCGGGCTTCCTCTTCCCCTTCGGCCAGACGACGATTGCCGGAACGAGCGCCAAGAGGCTGTCAACGTGGAGGTCCGCGTGGACTCCTCGGAAATCTCCCAGCCACTCGCCACCGCCCACGAGGACGGATGTCACGCCCGCAGCCCGGGCCGCAAGGACGTCGAAAGCGAAGTCACCTACGAGGATCGCGTTGTCAGGGGCCACGTGCTTGCGCCTCAGCAGCAGGTCGATTCCGTCCGGGGCCGGCTTCGGCGCGGCCTCCTCGCGACCTACGACGTCGCCCTCGTCGAAGTAACGGCCCAGCCCGGCCTGCTCGAGTGTCAGCAGAGCCGCATGCCGCGTGTTGCGCGTGATCACTCCCAGTGCACGGCCCGCTCCAGCGAGGCTGCCAAGGAGCATGTCCGCACCCTCGGCCATCTCGGCACCGGAGGCGACCTCGCGCTCGATCTCGTCGAGGAGCTCACGCCGCCATCGGGCCTCTTCGCCCGGCAGCTCGTCGAGCGCTTCCAGGATCGGCCTGTCCGGGGGAAGACCGAGCTCGCGTTTCATCGCCGGGAAGTCGTGCCGTGCCCGCGTGAGTGTCCCGTCCATGTCGAACATCCACAGGGCCATGCCTGCGACGACGCTGAGGTCGGGCCGGGCGCTCAGGTGGCGGTCGCCTCCCTGCCCTCCCCACCTTCCGTCCCCTGCGGTTCCCGTTCACGGTCGTGCAGGAAGCGTTGCCAGACAGAGTGGGCGCCCCCGTCGGGGCTTCCCTGCAGGCGGCGCACGATGCCTATGAGACAGACGGCAAGACCGAATGTGACGGCCCATTCGTCGCCGTAGAGCACGAGGCTCGAAGGCACGAGGGCTATCAGGTTCACGAGGCCCGCGGCCCCCATCTGCCGCGTCATGGCCCCAACGGAGTAGATCGCGAGGTAGGCGAGCCCAGCCCAGGGCATGAGGGCGAGCGTCATCCCGAGCGCGAGCATCTGGCCTCTCCCTCCTGCACCTCCGAGCCACGGAGACCATGCCCGTCCGGCCATCGCCCCCACACCGGCGGCGGCGCCCACCCAGGGCGAGAGATCGAGCCACGCCGGTACCAGGACGACGACCACGCCGATGGCAAGGTCCGCCACAAACGTGAGGAACGCTGCAAATCCCCCCGCGAGGTCGTTGACATTGGACACACCGGGGTTTCCCGTGCCCTGACGCAGGACGTCGACTCCGAAAGCCCGGCCGATGGGTACCGCCGGGGGAACCGACCCTGCGGCGAAACCTGCCACGAGGAACACGAGGACCAGCACCTGGAGGGTCACGGCCGGCCTTGCGTCACGCGATCCTCGCCGCTGGACCCGAGGCCGCTCTGAGGCTCCCACCACCAACCCAATCCCACGAGTCCGGGGCCCGTGTGGACACCCATGACAGGGGTGAAGTTCGTGGTCGCGACCTCCACGGCGTCGAGCTCTGCCACCATCTCGAGGAGCACGGCGGCGTCGTCGGGCGATGCTGCGTGCATCGCCGCGATGTGCAGGCTGTCCTCGGGGTGCGCCGCGCCCTCCCCGAGCACCTCCGCCGCCATGCGGGCCAGTGCGTCCTCCCGGCTGCGCGTTCGCGCGAAGCTCTTCGCCTCACCATCCACCATCTGGAAGACAGGGTTGATGTGGAGCTTTCCAGCGGCGAAAGCCGCAACGGCGTTCACCCGGCCTGATCTCTTCAGGAAGTCGAAGCGGTCCAGGCTCCCGAGGACCCGGACGCGTCCCACGACGTCCTGCACCACGGCAGCGGTCTCGTCCACGTCGAGGCCCACAGCCGCCGCCCTCGCCGCGGCAGACACGACGAGGTACTCCCCTGCCGATGCTGTGCGAGAGTCGACGACACGCGTTGGACGCTCCGGTGCCTCGGCCGCGATCACAGCGGCCTTGTGCGAGGCAGTCACGGTCGAGGCACAGGTGATCGCTACGACGTCGGACCCCTCGTCCCAGCACGCCTCCAGGACCTCGAGCCACGTCCCGGGCGACGGCGACGATGTCCGGGGCAACTCGTCCATGAGCTCGAGGCGCCCGAAGAAATCCTCGGCCTTGACGTCGATCGCGTCTCGCTTCGTCTCGCCGTCGACGATGAGCTGGAACGGGACGAGCCTGATGCCGAGCGCGTCCGCAGTCTCGACATCGACACCGACAGAGGTGTCCGTGACGACCCTGACTCCGCCAAGCCGGGGGCCATTCGATGAGGCACCCATCGAACGGATCCTACCTGCGGGCGAAACAGCCGAGAGGTGTTTGCGCGACCCCTGTCAAATCACTGATACGCTGGCAAGCCCAGACAGGGACCACGAGCCGAACGTGGCCTGCTCCTCGGACCGAACGTGGATCGAACCCAAGCATCCTTCTCCCTCGAACGACCGGCGGAGAGCCGCGCCGAGACGAACGGTGCCCCCGCGGCACCGCCTGACCTGCGTATCTGCGACCCGAGGCGCTTCAGCGCCTACACCGTCGACGACGTGAAGATCTCGGGCTTGTTCCATCCGCCGCGACCCGGCGATCCGGTGATCGTCGTCTGCCACGGCTTCACTGGCACCCACGACAACGAGGCGATCACCCAGCTCACCAGAGAGCTCGTCGATCCCTTCGGCGTCGCGATATTCGACTTCCGAGGTCACGGAAAGAGCGAAGGTCGGTCGACTCTCGGCGACGCCGAGGCACTCGACGTCGAAGCCGTGGTGACCACCGTTCGCGAGTTGGCACCGGGCTCGCCTGTCGTTGGGCTCGGCTTCTCGATGGGTGCGGCGGCCCTCGTCCGTGCGGCCGCCCTGTATCACGGCCTCGACGCAGTGATCGCCGTCAGCACTCCCGCTCACTGGAAGGTTCCGCGACGGCCCACGACCGTGGCGGCGGCCCTCGTGACAAGGACGTCCTTCGGACGTTCACTCCTGAGGCGGATCAGTGTCCACGTGCACCCGCGTTGGACCCGCCCGGCCTCCCCCTCTCAGGTCGCCTCTGGCATCGACGTCCCGGTTGCGGTCGTCTCCGGAGCCGAGGACCGCTGGTTCCCCTTCGAGGATGCAGTCGATCTCTACGACGCGATGCGTGCTCCCCGCAGCCTCCTGAACATTCCCGGGGGCGGGCACGGTGAGAAGCTCTGTGAGCCCCAACACGGTGAGTTGTGGAGGAACCTCGTCCACGACCTCCTCACCGAAGGCCTCGCCCGCGAGGACGAGCATCTCGTGGAGCGAGAGGCCCGGGGCCCGGTCGCGTTCGGCGCCTACGAGGACTGACGGCCCCTCGGGAGTGCCACTTCCCGGGCGGAATCCCGCCCGGCCCACCACCATCCGGCCTCGAGAAGCACGACGGCTGCACCCAGCGTCGGGAGAATCACCGCCCAGACGTCCGTCGGCGGATTCGGCAGGTCGAAGAACTCCGCCAGAACCGGTACGGCCGGTACCACGGTGACGGTCGCTGCCATGAGGGCAAGGACCACGCCACGGAAGGCGTTGAGCGGTCTTGCAACCATGAAGAGCACGTAGAGCGCGACGAGGCAGAGCTCGATCGTCGCAGCCGTCCGCGCCTGTGCGAGAGAGGCGTCGACGAATCCGGCTCGCGACGAGACGTAGACGACGAAGACAGCGGACCCGGTGACGATCCCCGCGGGGAGGGCACGCCTCAGCACGCGCCGCAGGAATCCGGGCCTTGCCCTCTGCATGGTGGGTTCGAAGGACAGGAAGAACGCTGGAATGCCGATCGTCACCGACCCGACGAAGGTGAGGTGGATCGGCCTGAACGGGTAGGGATAGGCAAACGCGATCGACACCACCCAGGCAAGCAGGGCCGAGTAGACGGTCTTGGTCAGGAAGAGCGTGGCCACCCTCTCCATGTTCGCGATCACCCGACGTCCCTCGGCCACGACCCCGGGTAGCACAGAGAACTTCCCGTCGATGAGTACGAGTTGCGACACGGCACGCGTCGCCCTTGGCTGGTCAAACTTCTGCAGCGGCGCACGGCCAAGATCGCCGCCGTCGCCC
>QWHP01000219.1 GCA_021404985.1 Actinobacteria bacterium ATB1 | reverse complement strand
TCTCGGGTGCTGACCAACTCGCTTCCGTTGGCGCGGGCTACAAGTCGGAGGCTCTCGCCCAGACGGCAGGTGAGACTCTCAAGAACGCCCTCCGGTTGGCGGTTATGTCGAACCGTGTCCGGGCCGGCAACAAGTTCCGTCGCCGCCAGGTGCAGGTCGCCGTCGTCGACGGCACCGTCGAGATCTCCATCGTGAAGAACTCATCCGCGTCCACCCAATCCGCCACGATCGCACCCGCGAACACGGCGACTCGCCAACCCCGGCGGGCGCCCCCACCGCACCAACGCCGCCTCATGAACCCCCGCCGACGTGTCACACATCTACCGGAACCGGTAGGTCGCACGCGTACCGGACCTTGACAGCCGTTTCAGACCAGCCACCTAGGCTTCGTGACAATGGACACCAAGACAGGCACTGCGACGAGCGTGGGGGGTCGTCCGCTCCACTACGTCGACTGGACCCACCCGGGGAACGCCGCGCACGTGGTGATCGTCCACGGCCTCGCTGAGCACAGTGCTCGCTACGAGCCGGTTGCCGAACGTCTCGTTGCGGCCGGCTACGACGTGCACTCCTACGACCAGCTCGGACACGGGCGCTCGGCCGGCAGGTTCGGACGTGTGGAGAGCCTCGACATCCTTGTGTCCGACATGGAGAGGCGGGTCACCGGGGTGCAGGACGCCCACCCCGACGCAAGCGTGTTCGTGCTGGGCCACAGCATGGGCGGCCTCGTGGTGCTCACCGCGCTCGCACGTGGCGACATCACCGTCGACGGGGCGGTGGTGACCGGTCCGGCCGTGACCGCCGGCGAGGACTTCCCGCGGGCCCTCGTGCTCGCGGTGAAGACCCTGGGGCGCGTCCTGCCCTTCCTACCTGTACACAAGCTCGACAGCAAGGGAGTTTCGAGGGATCCCTCCGTCGTCAAGGCCTACGAGGAAGACCCGTACGTCTATCGCGGCGCCATCGACGCGAGGACCGGTGCCGAGCTGGCGTCCGGGATCGACTGGCTCGGTACGCACCTCCGTGACATCCGCACTCCCCTCCTCGTCATCCACGGCAGCAACGACAAGCTGACCGATCCCTCGGGGAGTCGCATGGTGGAGGAAAGAGTGGCTTCCAAGGACAAGACACTCAGGATCTGGGACGGCCTCTACCACGAGGTCCTCAACGAGCCCGAACGCGACGAGGTGATCGACGAGATCGTCGACTGGTTCGACGCCCGACGCTGAACCCAGGCCCTTCGGGGACCACTTGGGCGGGTGGCGACAGCGGCCAGGATTCCCACCCCGCGCTCCCGGCACCCTCCCGGCGGGAGCCTTACAGAATTCTCACATCTCCCTCCGATCCCCCTGACCCTCGCGCGCGAGGGTCGGGCATGTTGACAGGAGGTCCACCATGCACAGAATCGTCAGGTCCCTCGTTGCGGTGCTGATTGCCACACTGATGGTCGCCGGTTCCGGGGTCGCACTCGCGCAGCAGGACGAGGGGAAGGTCGGCGACGAGCCGGCGGGTCGTGGTGGCGGGCCCGGCAACGGCCAGGGCCAGATGGGCCAGGGGCGACGTGGGCGAGGGGAACGGCTCGGCAGGCTCGTACGAGGGGACCTCGTGATCCTCGACAAGGACGGCGAGACGAGGGCCATCCACGTCGAGACCGGCACCGTGAGCGATGTGACCGGCTCGGACTTCGTCGTCACCGGCCCCGACGACGTGAAGACGAAGATCGCGTATGACGACGAGACCGAATTCGTGCCCGACCTCGACGATCCGAAGGATCTCGAGGGCAAGAAGGTCAGAGTGATCGCCGACACCAAGGACGGAGACACTTGGCAGGCCGACGCAGTGCTGGCGAGGCCGCGAGGCAACCGGGGCAACTGATAGGTTCCCTCGGATGGGAGCCCTCCGGGTCGGTGTCCACACCGGGTTGCAGAACATCACCTTCGAGGAGGTGAGCTCGCTCTGGCAGGACGTCGAGGCGGCAGGCCTCGATTGGATCTCCGTCTGGGACCACTTCTATCCGGCGGCGATCGGGGACACCGAGGGACCGAATCTCGAAGCCGTGTCGTGCCACGGGGCCCTGGCGGCGACCACGACACGCGTCCGTGTCGGGTGTCTCGTCTATTCGGCCGGATACCGCCACCCGGGGGTCCTTGCGAACGCCGCCGCGACGCTCGACCACATCTCCGGAGGACGGCTCGAGTTCGGTATCGGCGCCGGGTGGCTGCAGGACGAGTACGACGCCTATGGGATCCCGTTCGAGTCCCCGGGAACGAGAGTCCGCAGACTCGCCGAGGCCGTGGAGGTCATTCGCTCGCTGTGGTCGGAGCCGACGACGGACTTCGCCGGCGAGTTCTACACGCTGCGCTCGGCCCGTTGTGAGCCCAAGCCCGTCCAGGCCGACCCACGCATCTGGATCGGCGGCTCGGGCGAGAAGAAGATGCTCCCCCTCGTCGGACGCCTGGCCGACGCATGGAACGCACCGTTCCTTTCCGCCGAGATCTGGGGACGCAAGTGGGAAACCGTCCGGCGACACGCCGAGGCCGCGGGACGCGACCCGGAGTCGATAACGGGCTCCGCGAACCTCGGCCTCGCGCTTGCCCGCGACGTCACCTCGGTGGACCGCAAGCGCGCTGAGCTGCCGGAGAAGTTCGGCCCTGTGTGGCAGTTCCTCGAACCCGGCATCCTGGCGTGCACTCCAGAGGAAGCGGTGGAGCGCTGCCTCTCATATGCCGAGGCCGGGGCGGAGTGGCTGATCTTCGCCATGCGGCCGCCCTTCGACCGGGAGTCGCTCGATCTACTGGTCACCGAGGTCCTACCCCACCTGCCTCGCGTCCGCGGCGAACCTGACGGATGAGACGAACCGGCACTGTCGTGGAGGCCGTGCAAGCCCTGCGACGTGCAGGTGGCCGGGGGGAACCTCTCGTCGTGGCGTCACCGGGCAGGGTCAACGTCCTGGGGGAGCACACGGATTACAACCAGGGACTGTGCCTCCCCGCTGCGGCCGATCTCCATGTGGTCGTGGCAGCAGTCCCTCTCGAGCGGCCCGACCTCCTCGTACACGAAGGTGACGAGCAGATGCATCTTGCCCTCGGCACACCCCTCGACTCGATACCGGAAGTAGCGCCGTCGTGGTCTTCCCTGGTGATGGCGGTCGCAGACGAGCTCGGTCGCCTCGGCCGCCCCCAGACCGGGATGGTCGCCGGAGTGGCCGCCGACCTGCCGGTCGGGGCCGGGATGTCCTCGTCCGCGGCCTTCGGCATCGGGATGGCCATGGCGCTGTCCCGAACCGCCCGGTGGGACGTCTCCCCCGAGGATCTCGTCGGGGTGTCGCAGAAGGCCGAGAAAGCTGCCTTCGGTGTTCCGTGCGGACTCCTCGACCAGATGACGGTCGTGCACGGGCAGGAGGGTTGCGCTCTGCTCCTCGACTGCCGCACCGGAGAGTTCCGGCCTGTCCACCTCCCCGAGGAGGCTGGGCTCGTCGTGGCCGACTCCGGCATCAGACGCCGGCTGAAGGAGAGCGAGTACGGCACGCGTGTCGAGGAATGCCGCGAAGCGTCGCGCCGCCTGGGTCTGCCCAGCCTGCGCGACGTCACGCTCGCTGACCTCGACCGAGTGCAGGGAGAGCTCGACAGCGTCCTCTTCAGGCGCGTCCGCCACGTCGTGAAGGAGAACGCGCGTGTCCTCTCGGCCATCGAATCGGACGCAGTCTCGCTGGGCGGCCTCATCTCTGAATCACACCGCTCGTTGAGCCGTGACTACGAGGTGTCTCTCCCTGCGCTGGACGATCTTGTCGGGAGGATCGAGTGCCTGGACGGAGTACTCGGCGCCCGTGTCATGGGCGCCGGATTCGGTGGGTCGATCCTGGTCCTCTGCGTGCAGACGGACGCGGTGGCCGTCCGTGACGAAGTGGCCGGACTGGCGGGACACGGCGCATGGGTCACGGAGCCGGGTGCCGGAGTCCGGGTGCTCGAAGCGGATATGTCGTAATGCCCGCAGCCCTCCCTGCCGAAGTTGGAGGCGTGGGAGAAGGACCCGGCAGCCTCTTCGGCGGCCCGGACCCCCCCGGGGCGGGCAGAGCCGGGGCGGAATCCGGGACCGACCGGCTGAGCGACCCACTGGTCGCCGACGCCTTCAGCGACCCCAACGCGGGTACATCTGCACTGGTAAGGGCATGTGCCGCCGGAAGTCGCCATGCATTCGCGATCTTTGTCAGGAGGTACGAGCTGGCCTGTGTCGTCTGGGCCCGAAGTGCGCTCGACGATCGCCCCGCCGCCGACCAGCTCGTCCAGGAGGTGTTTCGCCGCGCCTGGCTGAGAGCAGCGTCCGCTCCGCCCAACGTATCGCGCTGGCTGCTCGAGATCTGCTTCGAGGTCGCAGCCGAGATGGGGGCGCCTGATGCAGCGGGAAACCGGGACCTCGACGCGATCTGGATCGGCGGGATCGTGAGGGAGGCGATGACCAACCTAACGGAGGCACAGCGCGCGATCCTCTTCGACCCCGGTGGCGAACGGGGCCGAGGGTCCGGCGACGAGCTCCTCGTGGCGATGGAGATGCTGCACGAGCTCCTCCAGGCACGAGGGATCGTCCGGAGGAGGGAAGAGTGAGCGCCCACCCGACTGCCAAGCTCGGCGGATACATCCTGGGTGTCCTGCCGGCCAGCGCCGAACCCGACCTCCGGCGGCACCTGGAGGACTGTCCGGACTGCCGCACGCGGTTGAACCAACTGGACGGGATCAGCGAGCTCCTCGCCGCGGCCCGCCTCGTTCCTGACGAAGCTCCGAGGCTGGCGTCGCACATCCTCGCCACGCTGCCACAGCCCGGTCAGGCGTATGCCCTGGGTAGGACCGCTCCGAACGCGGCCACACCGTCCGAAGGGTCCGGGCGGTCACCTCTCCCGAGGATCGAGAGACAGAACTCGGTCGAGGGGCGGAGGCGCCCGCTCGGACGTAACACACGCGTCGCTCTCACAGCCATCGCGCTCGTCGCAGTCGTCGCCATCCTCGTGCTCACGGTGCGGGGCAGAGGTGGTTCGTCGCCCGCCATCACCCTCGAACCCTCGGGGACCGATGCCGTGGGAACGGTTCGTTTCGAGGACACGGGGGCTGGAACGGGTGTCACGCTCGACGTCCGCAGGCTGCCACCGGGCCTCTACTCGGTCACCGTCGACGACGGAACGGAGACCTTCGAGGCGGGGGGGTTCTCTGTCGGCAAGGAGGGTGCCGCCGTCGTCCGGCTGAACACGTCCGCCACGGAGGGAGAGCTCCAGATCTGGGATGCCGAGGACGAGTCCAGAGCCGCTCTCCTGCGCGCCCCGCTGCCCGACTGACGTTCACGGCACGGGCCTCACGCCTATCTGGACCGCCGGGACCCCGCCCACGATCGCGTTCGGCTCGACGT
This sequence comes from Actinobacteria bacterium ATB1, assembly GCA_021404985.1. GTDB lineage: Bacteria > Actinomycetota > Acidimicrobiia > UBA2766 > UBA2766 > QWHP01. The sequence goes on along the minus strand of QWHP01000219.1, from coordinate 103 downwards.
CCTCTGTCACCACCGCTCCTGCAGCCACGATCGCCCCCCGCCCGATTGTCACTCCCTTGAGGATGACGGCACCCGCCCCGATCCAGGTGTCGTCCCCGAGCAC
>QWHP01000218.1 GCA_021404985.1 Actinobacteria bacterium ATB1 | reverse complement strand
GTGCTCTTGCTCTTCCTCGTGCTCGACGATCGCGTCGCGCTCGTTCCAGGCCTGGAGGGCCCAGCCCGCGAGGACCACGATGAGGACCACGACACCGACGGCGAGGAAGAGGTTGACTTCGACCTCGCGGAACACGAGTCCGGCACCGACGAGCAGAGCGCCCAAGGCCACCAGGGCAGGCCAGAAGCTCGGACCGGGAATGTGCACTCCGGCTGGGGGCGGCGGAAGGGCCGGCATCTCCTTCTCGGCCTCACTGGGCATGCCGCGGTCGGCGGCCGACTCCCGGTTCTCCCGCATGTAGTCCATGGCGGGAGCGACCTTGATCATGATCCCGATGAAGAAGAAGAACGCCGCGTTGGCGAGGAGCAACAGCCAGCCGGCGATACCGGAGGAGTCCGCCTTGAAGAACGTGAAGATGATTCCGACGACGAGCAGGAAGCCGCCGAATATCGCCAAGAGCCGGACCGTGAACTTCATGGCTGCTCAGTGCCTCCTCATCGGGTGGTTCACTGGATGATGTAGAGGGTGGTGAAGACGAAGATCCAGACGACGTCGACGAAGTGCCAGTAGTACGACGCCGACTCCACCTGCTGGTAGTTGCGGCTGCTGAATCGGCCGTTCGCCGCACCGATCAGCAGGTAGGTCAGGAACACGACCCCGCCTGTCACGTGCAGGACGTGGAACGCCAGGATCGTGAAGAAGATCGACCCGTAGGCGCCCGTCGAGATCTCGAACCCCGCTTCGAGTGCGTCGAAGACCTCGCCGACGAGGAACACGGCACCCAACAGGACGGTGATCGCCAAGGATGAGACGAAGACGGTCCGATTGTCCCGCCGTACGCCCCAGACGGCTCCGTGCATGCTGAAAGAGGAGGTTATGAGGATCGCCGTGAGGATGATCGGAATGAAGATCGACAGTTCCTCGATGTCGGCCGGGGGCCACTCCGAAGCTGCCGATCGCAAGGCGAAGTAAGTCCCGAAGAGGGTGGCGAAGAACATGACCTCGGATGCGATGAACAGCACGGTTCCCATCACGGGCATGCTCATGCCGCCCTCGTCCTCGTGTCCCTCTGGGAGGCTCCAGTCCTCCCGCTCAAGGGTCGTCGCCGTCATGTCAGCTTTCTCCTACGGGTTCTAGAGGGGGTGGCTCGAGACACGCCGGTCGTACTCCTCGTCCTCCGCGAGGACGTCGGGATGGTTGGTGTCGAAGACGGGTCGTTCGGTGCGGATCGGGGGGAGAGCGTCGAAGTTGTAGTACGGCGGCGGCGAGGTGGTCGCCCACTCCAACGTGTAGGCGTCCCAGGGGTTGTCGCCGACAATCTCACCACGCTTGCGCGACCAGAAGAAGTTGATGACGAATAGGAGGACAGCAGTACCGACCAAGAACGACCCTGTGGTCGAGAGCATGTTCAACCAACCCCAGCCGAGCCCGTCCGCATAAGTCTGAATCCGACGGGGCATGCCCTGAAGTCCGAGGGCGAACTGGGGGAAGAACGTCATGTTCACACCGATGAAGAGGATGATCACCTGTGCGATGCCGAGACGCTCGCTGAGCTTACGGCCGGTCATCTTCGGGAACCAGTAGAAGAGGCCGGCGAACATCGCGAAGAGCGCCGCCGAGACGAGCACGTAGTGGAAGTGCCCCACCACGAAATAGGTGTCGTGGATGGCGAAGTCGATAGCGCCCGTGGCGTTGAAGATCCCGGTTATGCCGCCGATGAGGAACATCGACAGGAACCCGATCGCGTGCAGCATCGATGAGTTCCACCAGATCTTCCCCTTGTACATGGTGGCGGTCCAGTTGAACATCTTGACGCCCGTGGGGATCGAGATCAGGAAGCTCGTGGCGGCAAAGAACTTCACGTCTATCGCGCCGGTCGTGAACATGTGGTGGGCCCAGACGGCGGTGCCGAGAGCCGCGATCGACAGCGTGGCGTAGACGAACGCCTTGTATCCGAACAGGGGCTTGCGGGAGAAGACCGGGATCACCTCGGATATCACACCCATGAGCGGCAGGATCAGGATGTACACCTCGGGATGGCCGAAGTACCAGAAGATGTGCTGGTAGAGGATTACGTTCCCCCCGTTGGCGGGATCGAAGAAGGCCCCGCCCAGATTGCGGTCGATCCAGAGGAGGAGCAGCCCGGCGGTGACGACCGGGAACGAGAAGAGGATCAGGATGGACTGGATCAGCATGTTCCAGCAGAAGATGGGCATGCGCAGCATCGTCATGCCGGGAGCGCGCAGCTTGAGGATCGTCACGATGAAGTTGATCGCGCCGAGTGTCGAGCTGATCCCGAGTATCGCGAGTGCTCCGATCCAGAGGTTCACACCGTTACCGGGCGAGAACTGGGGTCCGGCGAGCGGCGAGTACGACGTCCATCCCGCGGCGGCCGGACCTCCCGTGAAGTAGGAGAGGAACAGCACGATCCCACCCATCGGGACCATCCAGTACGAGAATGCGTTCACCCTCGGGAAGGCCATGTCTGCTGCCCCGATCTGCAGTGGGACGAAATAATTCCCGAACGCAGCGAGCATCGGAGTGAGGAACAGGAACACCATCACGGTCGCGTGCATCGTGAGGAGCTCGTTGTAGACCTGTTCGGTGACTTCCAGTCCAGGCAGGCTCAGGGTCTGCTCGGGCGCGGCGAGCTGGGTGCGGATGATGAGGGCCATCGTCCCGCCTACGAGCAGGAAGAAGAACGCGGTCACGGCGTACATCTTCGCGATCTGCTTGTGGTCGGTGGTCGTGAACCAGCCCAGCCACTTCGCCCGATACGGTGACATGACGCGGATCTCGCCGCTCGGTGTCAGGTCGGGCCGGACTTCGGTGGTCGCCATGCTCTCAGCCCTCCGGCTCGCCGATATTGAAGGTCCCCTTCATCGCGGTGGGGTGCACATCGCAGACGAAGTAGTACTTGCCGGCAGGTATGGGGTCCACGTCGTAGGTGACCTCCTTCGGACCCTTGAAGATCTCCCCTTGGAACAGGGCGGCCTCACCGGCCGGCTGGGCTTCTTCGGACTGGTAGATGGCGACGTTGTGGTCGATAGCCTCCTGGTTGTCGAACACTATCTGGAAGGGCGTGCCGGCCGGGGCTGCGAGGCACTCCTTGTCGAACTTGACGTTCTTGGCGGCCACCTCGACTTTCGTCCCCTCGGGCTTGCACTTGTCGCCCCCCGACGCCTCCCTCTCGGCGGCCGTCCGGGTCTTTGTCATCCACGCCCGGAAGTCGTCCTGGGTGACCACCTCGACGAAGAAGACCATCTGGGCGTGTGAGAGCCCACAGAGCTCCGCGCACTGCCCGCGGAAGCGCCCGACCTCGTCGAAGGTGATGTCGAACTTGTTGTCGAGGCCGGGGACGACGTCGAGCTTGTAGAGGGCCTGCGGTATGTAGAAGGAATGGATCACGTCCTCGGACTTCAGGCTCATCTGGATTACGGTGTCCACGGGGACGACCAACGTCGGCGGCGCCTCGCCGAGGACACCTGCCACCTGGACCGGCTCTCCGTTGGAGAGTGTCTCATCCGGGTATGAGAATGTCCACTGCCACTGGAAGCCTTGGACCTCGACGCGCATGCCGGGATCTGCCGAGACCTCCTGCACATTCGTGATCTGGATCCAGGAGAGCACGAAGAGAACGATGACGATGATCGCAGGGATTGTCGTCCAGAGGATCTCGAGCTTGTCGTTGCCGTGTATCTGGGGCGGCAGGCTCTCATCGTCCTGCTTGCGCCGGCGGTAGCGGATCGCCATGTAGAAGATCGCGATCTCGACGATCGCGAAGATGGCGAAGCCCATCCAGAAGACGATGAGGTAAAGGCCGTGCAAGCCATTTCCCTGCTCGGTGACCGGCTCGACCTGACCGGCGCCGCATCCGGCGAGGAGAGCAGCGAGGCCCAGGATCCCCAAGCCGTACGCGACGGGCGAGCGGCGGGTCTTGGAACGCGGCATCGATCGTCGTCCTTGTCGATCTCGGCAGTCGGTTACGGAAGGCACACAGGTCGTCAAGTCGGGCCGTAGTGTACGCTGCAACAGGTCGCGCGGGAAATCGCGCGACGTCCGGAACCCTTGACAGTGCAGCCCTCCGCAGCCGCCCAAGTCGAACGATGTCCCTAGGTGGCTGGTGTGAAACGGTCGCAGGCCGCCAAGGCCAGCCACCGTCCGGGGTTTGGGGAGTAACTGCCCGTCGGAACGAGCTCGTGACCGGCACGTCCACACCGAAAGCAAAGGGCAGCGAACCCCCATCTTCGAATGGCGGCGGTTCGCAAACGGAAATGCCATGTTCGACACCAGGCTCCCAGGACTCCTCTCCGCCGTCTCCCGCCCCGAGGGACTCGAATGGATGGGCGAGTGGTCGATGCCTGTCCTCTCGGTAGGCGGGATTGCGGTCGTGGCCGCCCTCTACGCGCGCGGCGTCCGGATGGCGTGCGACAAGCATCCATCCCACCCATGGCCTCGAGGCCGATCGATGGCCTTCGGAGTCGGTCTCGGCCTGCTCTTGGTCGCGGCCGTGAGCCCGATCGGCGCGTACGAGAACGCCCTCTTCTCGGTGCACATGGCACAGCACATGTTAATGACGATGGCGGCAGCACCACTTCTGATGGCCGCAGCGCCGGTCACACTCACCATCCGGGCGTCCTCACCGGGCTTCCGACGGCAAGTCCTACTGCCCTTCCTGCGCAGCAAGCCTGTGACGGTCCTGACGAACCCCATCGTCGCCTGGTCGCTCTTCGCCGTCGTGCTCTGGGGCTCCCATTTCACGGCCCTGTTCGACGCGGCTCTGCGCAACGAATCGATCCACGAGCTCGAGCACCTGCTCTACCTGGTGACGGCCTGCCTCTTCTGGTGGCCGGTGCTCGGTGTCGACCCGAGCCGATGGAAGCTTGCTTACCCTGCTCGGATCCTCTACGTGTTCCTGGCGATGCCGCTGATGGCACTGCTCGGCATGGTCCTGACGTCGGCGGCAGAGCCGCTCTATCCGACCTACGCCGAGGTTGCCTCCGCCTGGGGGATCGATGCGCTCGCCGACCAGCGCCTCGCGGCCTTCATCATGTGGGCACCAAGCGAAGTGATCGCGCTCTGTGCCCTCCTCGTCGTGGCAGGCCGATGGTTGAGGAGCGAGGAGGAGAAGGCGAAGCTCGAGGACGCGCGCAAAGAGGGCAACGTCTGGAAGTCGAAGGACCTCTCGGGCGTGGTGGCCTTCGCGGTGGCGATGGGGGTGGTGAAGGCCACCTGGCCGGACTTCGAGGCGAGGGTGACGCACCTCTTCCGGTTCGCCATCAACAACATCAGCCACCCTCGGGAGATCGGGCTGGCGACCAGCGAGCTGATGTTCCTCGCGCTCACCACGCTCTTCGCCCTGTGCATTCCGATCGCCTTCTCGGCGGCGCTCGCCGGGGGGATGATGGACTTCCTCCAGGTGGGTGCCCTGTTCGCCTTCAAGGCGCTGATGCCCAAGCTGGAGAAGCTGAACCCCATCGCGGGGATGAAGAAC
>QWHP01000217.1 GCA_021404985.1 Actinobacteria bacterium ATB1 | reverse complement strand
GTGGCACTCCACCTGGACGCATGCGCGGGACTCATCCTCGCCGAGGAGGTGATCGCCGAGCATCCAATTCCGCCCTCCGACAACTCGCCGATGGACGGTTTCGCCGTGCGTCACCCCGACCTCTCGTCGCTTCCGGTCCTCCTGCCTGTCGTCGCCGTGTCTGCGGCCGGCCGCCCGGCGGACCGCCCGATCGAAGCGGGTGAGGCAGCGAGGATCCTCACGGGTGCCGTCATGGTCTCGGGCGCCGACACGGTCGTCCCGGTCGAGGCCACGCGCCCGGCATCGCCTCCCGGAGACGGCGGAGGCGAGTGGGTAGAGATCGTCGAGGCCAGTCAGCAGGGGGCGCACGTACGGCGAGCGGGGGAGGACATCGCCAAAGGGGCGGTCGCCCTGTCTCCGGGCCGGACCTTGGGTCCGTCCGACCTCGGCTTGGCGGCGAGCTGTGGGGTTGGATCCCTCAGCGTCATCCCTCGTCCACGTGTCGCGGTGGTCTCGACCGGAACCGAGCTCGTGCAACCGGGAAGCGGTGGCCTCGCACCCGGCCAGATCTACGACTCGAATCGCGTGACGATCGCGTCCGCCCTCGGGACTCGCTGCGGGATCCCCGGGGTGACGACCTCGCACGTCGGGGACGACCCGGGCGAGTGCCGTAGCGAGTTGCTGCATCTCGCAGAGGATCACGACGTCATCCTCTCGACAGGGGGGGTCTCGATGGGGGGGGAGTACGACGTCGTGAAGGTCGCCCTCGGTGAGGCCTCCGCCTCCGTCGACTTCTGGCAGGTCTCGATCAAGCCTTCCAAGCCACTCGCCTTCGGACGTGTCGGGGACGCCTGGTATGTCGGCCTACCGGGGAATCCCGTCTCGGCGCTGGTGTCCCTGGAGCTCTTCGTCCGTCCGATGCTGAGCGTGCTCGGAGGCAAGGGTTCGCGGGTCTCCGGATGGGGGAAGGGCGAGCTCGGCGAGAGGCTCCACAAGCGCCAGGACGGCAAGATCCACTTCGTGAGGGCGAGGCGCGACGTCGACGGCCGGCTCCGGCCGTCCGGCGGACAGGGGTCGCATCAGCTCCACGCTATGGCGGCTGCGGACGCGCTGCTCGTTGTCCCGGACGGCCGGGAGGACTACGAGCCCGGTACGGTTCTGGACATCATCGAGCTCTGACAGAGGTCCATGCGCATGGCACTCCAGCAAGATCCCGAACCGCAGCCGGCCCCGGAGCCCGGTCGAGGATTCGGGTCGGCCCGTACGCACGACTCCCGGATGATCTCGGTCGGGGAGAAGGCCGAGACCCTTCGCCGTGCCGTGGCCGAGGCCCGTCTCAGCTGTACTCCGGAGACGATCCGAGCGATCGGTGAGAGCCGGCTGCCGAAGGGGAACGCGATAGCCACTGCCCGCGTCGGTGCCGTGCTGGCCGCGAAGCATACTCCCGACATCGTGCCGTTGTGCCACCCGATTCCGCTCACGGGTGTAGACGTCGACATCGAGCTGGGGGAGACGGAGGTGGCGATCCGCGTGACCGTCGAGACCGTTGCCCGCACCGGTGTCGAGATGGAGGCGCTGACGGGTGCCTCGGTGGCCGCCCTGACGATCTACGACATGGTGAAGAGCATGGACCGGGGCCTGACGATCGAGTCCGTTCGGCTCCTCGAGAAGAGCGGCGGACGCAGCGGGGACTGGGTTCGCGGAGCGTGAGACCCCGTGGGGAGACCGCTTACACAAGATGGCTCGGGTGTCAAGGATCTGCTAACCTGGGTTAGCACACGCTAACTGAAAGTTACGTTGTTGCTTGACACCGTCCGCGGGAGTGGGCAAGAGTGTCAGGCTGTTACCACTGCAATCTCGCCCTGTGGTCCCGGGCCGGGGCGGCGATCTGCCGTGAACCGGATCCGAGAGGCCGCCGGGGCGTCGACAGAACCAACGAGATCAACAAGTTCCTGACAACCAAGCGATGTCCGTCCCCGAGGGGCGGCGAAGGTGCTGATCCAGATTTAGCACGGAGCGGAGTGCCAGTGAGTCTCAGTCTCGTAGTTCTCGGAATAGTCGCAGTCCTGTTCATCGGGTACCTACTCGTGCCCTCGATACGGGAGCGCCTGGGAACCTCGCCGATCCAGACGGTCGGCAGCTTCCGGCGCGGAATGAACGCGTTGGCTCGTCCCGACGCAAGGAGATCCGCATACATGGCAAGCACCACACCAATCGCACCGGGCGGCAATCGCCCTGTGCTCGTGCCGACGGAGCCCACGGCCCAGCTCGTGTCGCAGGCGCCCCGGCGTAGGGCGGCTGCCCAGCGTCGCCAGTCGATCATGGTTGTCCTGTCGGTCGCCACGATCCTCTTCTTCCTGCTCGGTCTCTTCAGCCACCAGCTCTGGTGGGTTGCGTTCCCGCTCCTCGTGCTCACCCTGGCATACATGTCGCTTGCCCACGAGGCTGCGAGGAAGGACGAAGAGAGGCTCCGGGCCGAGAAGATGGACAGGATCCGCAGTCAGCGGCGTCAAGTCCGCACGGCCCAGGGTGACGTCAGGATGCAGGCCATGCCCGTCGGGCAGCCCGACCGTCGCCCACCCAGCCGGCTGCTCCAGAGCCCGAGCCACGCGCAGCCCCAGAGGAAGGGCCCGAGTGGCGCGGGCCGTCGCGCAAGGCGCGGCAACCGGCTCTCGTCGGGTGTCTGAGAAGCCCGGGAACCTGCCGGACTCCAAACCCCGTCAGGCGGGTGCAGTCGACGCATTCGCTCGGGCCGTCGTCGGTCGCCTTGCCGAAACCGCCACTGCCCGCGAGGCCGCCTTGGCCGCGAGCCGCAAGGCGACGCGTTCGAGCGCCAATGCCGTCCGCGCGCTGCACAGGGGTGACGGCCCTCGCGCCGAAGAGCTCATGGCGGACGCACGAACCGCCCTCGACGAGGCGGAGGCAGCTCTCGAGGCACACCCGAGCGTGCGGTGGGCGGGCTTCGTCCACGACGCAGAGAAGGAGTACGCCGAGGCACGGATAACCCACGCCGTCCTGACCGACTCCGAGCTGCCCGGCTCGGACGAGGTCCGCGTAACCGACGTCGCCTGGTTGCACGGGGTCGCCGAGGCGATCGGAGAGCTCAGACGTCGCGTGCTCGACCTCCTGCGCAAGGGTGATCTGCGGCAGGCGGAGGTGGTCTTCGAGGCCATGGAGGCCTTCTACGACGCTCTCGGCCTCGTGGACTTCCCGGATGCGATGACAGCCGGCCTGAGGCGGGCCGCGGACGCAGACCGAGGCATCCTCGAGCGCACACGAGCCGATCTGACGATGGCTGCCGTGCAGGGGCGTCTCGAGACCGCGATCTCAGATCTTGGATCGGGTGCCACGTCCCGTCAGTAGGGTTGGGGCCCAGACACAACACTGCGATCCCCCCGGGTCTCCGACAGATGCTCCGCTCCCGCCTCATACCTCTCGTCCTTGTCATCGCGCTCGTCTCGGGTGCATGTGCGGACGCGGGAGTCCTCGCGCCCCCGGCCGTACCGGGAGCGGCCGACTCGGGCACGGAGGGAGAGAAGGCACCGCCCACCACCGTTGCCGAGTTCGCATGTCCACCGGCACCCGACCCTGCGCCGAACCCCGACGAGATCGACATCCCCGCCGATCCCGCAGCGATCCAGCCGCTTCTCGCGGCCGTCTCGTCGTTGCGCTGCCTCGAGGGTGCGAACGTCGTACCCACCTTCATCACCCGCGAGGAGGCACCGGCAGTCCTCCAGTCGACCGAGACACCCGAGGATCTCGAGGAGATGGCACGTCTCGAGCCGATCGCCAGGCTGCTGGGCTGGATCGAACCAGGCGTGAGCCTCTACGACGCGGCCAAGGAGCTCACGACCGGGCTCGTCCTCGGGTTCTACGTGCCGGCAACAGACAAGCTGTACGTGGTCACCGAGGACGGGGGTGTAACGCCCCTTGCGCAACGAACGACCGCACACGAGTGGGTGCATGCGCTCCAGGACGCGAAATACGACCTCGAGGCTGTCAGAGATGCGATACCCGACGACGATCTCGACGGCGGTGGTGCCCTGACGGCTGTCGTCGAGGGGGACGCCGTCCACTACGAGAACGAGTTCGCCGACAAGTACTTCTCGGAGAAGAAGCGCAAGGCCGCGACCGGGGAGGAGCTCGACCTCGGAACCGAGGCCATGGATTCCATCGACCTCGGACCGCTCCTCTGGGACCTACTCATGCCCTACCAGTACGGGCCGGCATTCGTCCGGGAGCTGCTTCCCGGCGGGACCCCCCCGCTTGAGGACGTCTACCAGCGACTGCCGAGAACGTCGGCCGAGATCCTCCATCCCGAGCTCTGGGAGGAGGGCTTCACCCCGGAACCCACGGACCTTCCCGACTTCACCGCCACGCTCGGGCCCGCATGGACGAGGACGTTCGACGGGACCTGGGGCGAGTACAGCACAGCGAACACGCTTGCCGGGTTCGCCGGCACCATTGCCGAGCGAGAACTGACCGCTGTGGAGGGATGGCGGGGTGATCGGCTCCAGCTCTGGACCTCGGGTGCCTCGGCGATGCTCGCACTCGCGACCACCTGGGACAGCGAGTCGACCGCCGGGGACTTCGTGGACGGCATGGGGGAAGCCCTCGGCGAGGACGGCGAGTCCGAGCCCAACGGCTTCTACGCTTTCGACGACGGACGCCGCTGCCGCGTGACAGGCGGCGGGAGGATAACCATCCTCCTGTGCAGCAACGACGCTGCCACGGCCTCTGCCCTCATGGCGTCCTGACCTCTGAGATCTACATTCGCTCTATGCAGAAGATCGACCGCGTCAGCGCGGACGACCACACCGCGCTCGCCACGGACGTCGGCCCTGCGCCGATGCAGGTGGGAGCTGTCGTGGGCCTCGCCGGGCCCGAGCCCTCGTTGGAGGACTTGAGAGAGCGGATCGGTTCCGCCCTGGGTGCCGTACCCAGATTCCGCCAGCGGCTCCTTCAGGCGCCCTTCGGATGCGGACGGCCGTACTGGGTCGATACGGAGGTGGAGGTCGACGCGCACGTGACTCGGTAGAATGCCCGGCACCGGGTGACGAGACTGCCCTCCTGGGTCTCGCGGCCGGCATCGTCACGTCACGTCTCCCGATGGACAGGCCTCTGTGGAGGGCAATTCTCGTCACGGGACTTCCCGGCGGGACGAGTGCACTCGTAGTGGTGTTCCACCACGTCCTTGCCGACGGCATCGGCGGGCTGGCGATCCTCGCGAACCTCGTCGACGGCACCCCGGCCGTCGGGAGAAGCCCCGTACCCAGGCCTGGACCGGCGACAGGGGAGCTGCTCCTGGATGCGGTCCTGCGTCGCGGCCGCGCGCTCGGGCACGTGCCCGCCGCGTCGAGACGCATGGCCGACGCGTTCGGGGCTCTGCGGGCTGCGGGGCCGGGTCGCGCGGCTCGGTGCTCGCTGAACAGACCGACCGGTCCCCGGAGGTCGCTCGCCACGGTTCGGGTAGATCTCGCGTCGATCCGCGCTGTCGGGCACGCGCACGGGGGGACGGTCAACGACGTCGTGCTT